>JAAZNB010000193.1 GCA_012798515.1 Chloroflexota bacterium | reverse complement strand
GGGGTAAGCAGACTGTTGGTCGTTGCCACGAGTGAATACTCCTTGAGCCTAAGGAATACACACCAATATGTTTAAATATACACCGAAATGAAAAACGCCGTCCAACACTGGACGGCGCCGGGAAAGAAATGACCACCTCGACTAGCACGTCGGGCGTCCAGAGTGCCCCGCCAGGGGTAAAGTGCCCCGCCAGGGGTACGCCCGACCGAACACGGCCGGCATGGGGCGCCGGCTTCCCCGCTCCGCCTCGGGCATCCCCCAATGATCCGCGCGGGGACGTGAAAGTTGGCTTTCGCTTCTGGCACTTTCCGGCCGGGGCGCCGGGGTGGCCTGCAGCCGCGCCGGAGGGGCGGGGTTTGCCAGATCGCTCTAGCCAACCTACGCACGGTTGGTCTCCCCTTTAATTTGCAGGTCGGGCTTCCATTATTATGCCCCGCTAGGGGTATGCCCGACCGAACACGGCTGGCCAGGGATGCTGGCTTACCCGCCCCGCCTCGGGCAACCCCCATTGATCCGCGCGGGGACGTGAAAGTTGGCTTTCGCTCTTGGCACCTTTGGCGGCAATCGTATTCTTTGAGAATATCGCCCAGGCGCCGGATTATACGCCGCAGGCGCACATATAACCGAGGGTGTACGGAATCGCACAGCCGCCCTTGTTTGCCCCGGTGGAGTTATCGTCACGCGTAATGATAACAAAGGTAGCTGGCCCATTGGCAAAAGGCTTCCGATGGATATTCGTTCAATTCAATAAGCGAACCCATTTGGAAAAACCCGAGCAAGAACCCGCCTCACTGGATGCGGAACATCCTCTCATCGTAGCAACCGAACTGCATACGGAAGAACTTAACCGCCGGCGCAATCAGTTGTGGGTTGGCCTGTGGAGTGCCACAGTCGTTGTACTGGTTGTGACCTTTATTGCGCGACGCGTCTCCGGGGAGCCGGTCAGCCCCCTGGCGATTTTAATCCATGTGACGCTCAACAGCCTTGTGTTGGCGAATTTCATTTTCATGAGAACTCGCTATTCCCCAGTTTTGCAGGGAATCTACGTGTTATGCATCCATCTGGCCGTTCCGCCCATGATGCTCCAGCCAGGAGGAAAGATGACCGTCATCACAGGCCTGCTAAAGCCATAAGAGGACTACCCACTACGAATCAACGCGAAATTGAACCCCGGTCATTTCCTGACTTAATTCCCACAATCGTTTTGCATTGTCTTCATCCAGGGAGTAGAGTTTTACACCTCTCAACGTTGCGGGCTCATCATATCTATGTTCAATATTTCCCAGGTCCAATTCCGCAATGTCTGTATCTTCGCAATACACTCCGCCAATATCGCTCAGAATTGGATGGGTCGCGCACCAGATGGTCGTGGCTGCCCCTTGTGGAATCGTCTTTAGTTTTTTCGCTACCTCGGGAAAAACGTTCCCATGGGCGTCGCTCAAGCCCATTTGTTGAAACAGTTCTATGGGGGCTTCGCGGGCTAACTCTGTACCGTCGACGGAGCCAGGGTGGAGTGAATAGGCTCTCACCCCAAACTCTTTTGCACGGTTGTCAAATTCCACCGTAAACAAGTTGTTGGCTGTTTTTGATTGTCCATAACCCTGCAAAGTTTCATAATCCCGATGTTCAAAATTTGGATCCTCAAAATTGAACGCCGCAATTTGATGCCCGTATGACGAAACACTCACCACCCTGGCTCCATTGGCTCTTTTTAGGGCAGGCCACAGCCTGGCCGTCAATTGAAAATGGCCTAAGTGGTTCGTGGAAAGTTGCGATTCAAAACCGCGACGATCTCTGCGCAACGGAGCCCACATAATCCCTGCATTATTGATGAGCAAATGAAGTGGTCTGCCTGACGCTAAAAACTTTTCCGCAAACGCGTCAATGGAGGCCGGATTCATCAAGTCCAATTCTTCCAACGCCACGTTTGCAACTCCCGCCAAATTTCTCTTTGCCTTTTGCAGGTCTCTTGCGGGAACGATTACGGTCGCTCCTGCGGCGGAAAGTGTCCTGGTTGTTTCCAGGCCAATACCGGCATTGCCGCCGGTCACAATTGCAAATTTACCGGTAAGATCAACGCCTTTGATCACGTCACTGGTTGTGGACGTTGCAGTAAACCCTGAATGAATCGGTTGTTGTAATCTTCCCTGATAATTATTTCGTTTCATCTCTGTTCTGACCCCGAAGTATAAGTTTGTTTTGCTTCTGAATGCCCAAATGGCAATAT
The DNA here is from genome assembly GCA_012798515.1 of Chloroflexota bacterium. Taxonomy (GTDB): domain Bacteria; phylum Chloroflexota; class Anaerolineae; order Anaerolineales; family Anaerolineaceae; genus JAAZNB01. The sequence continues at coordinate 3,716 of JAAZNB010000193.1, read as the reverse complement.
TTAAGATCGTTATTATAATATATACGAGGGCGGGTTGTAAGGCCCATTGCTGCTTTTATCATGACGAAATAAAGTTATCCGGGGTGGGTAAATCGCCTGGCTTGTACCGGACCAGAAAACGATAGTAAAATGACTTTGGAATTAGAAGCACTTCAAAAGGAACGAAATCCATAACAGTTACCACCCGCGCCAGGCAAACTGGTTAGCCGGACTTACGCAGAACAATCGCCCATTACCCCCTCAACTGGTGATAGCAGGCGTAATAACGGCGCGTAACGCATCGTTATGTGAGAGGTGACGGGTTGGCAGACACACACGCACCGGGAAGATTGCAGATAAACATGGGCGAACGGGAGCTTTCCGTGCTCGTCCATTCGTTGTTTTCTTCCTGGATGCTGGCCTTCCTATTCGAAGGCCAAATATTTTATTCCCTTGCCAATGCGCATCAAATTGACCCTGCCGGTATGGTTTTCAGCGGAGTCGCGGCCATTTTTGCCGGGCTGCTGTTGTGCGGGTTGTTGATAAAAACCAAGAAAGCGGCAAAACGGCTGTTCCTGGGTTCTTATCTCTTTTTCATCGCTATCTCCCTGATTTTTTTCTTCCCACCGTCCAGGTTATGGGCTGCCGGAATCATGGCAGGCTCGTTTCTGGCCGGAGGCTGTGTGGCAGCCTGGGCGTTTTATCTGAAAAGCGGTACACCCAAAAACGAGCGGATCAAAACGGTCGCGGATATGCTCATCTTATCCAATGTCCTCATGATATTGCTCAATATGGCGGCCGTGCATCTATCGCCGCAGACGGGGCTGGCATTGGCCATGGTGATGCTGTTGGGCGCGTTCGCGTTCGCACTAAAGCTTCCCGCGGATGATAACGTCGCTTCCTTCTCTTCCTCCGGGCAGGAGGAGAACCCGATAAGCATTGCAAGGCTTCTGATTTTTTTGTGCCTCTTCATTTTAACCATCAGCATCAACTCGGGGCTCATGTATCAGGTCGTCAACCCGGCCTTTGCGCATCTTGAATGGCTGACAAGCTGGTATTGGGCGGTTCCGTATATTGCCGCGCTGTTTATCATGCGAAACCTGCCCCGGCGAATGAATCGGGCCTATATCCTTTATGTAGCCATCGCCATGATCGGGCTTTCGTTTATCGGCTTTATGAGCCTGGGCCGTGGGGCGGCCAGCTATCTTGTGGTCAACACGCTGATGCTGGGGGCCTGCGGGGTGTACGACCTGTTTTGGTGGAGCATACTGGGTGAAATGCTCGAGCTTCACGAAAATCCCGCAACAATTCTTGGCATGGGGCTATCCGCCAATGTGCTCGGCGTGTTATTGGGCGGATTGATCGGCGAAGCCGTCACCCCCGCGAATAACCACGTTCTAGATCCCACGCTGCTGGCACTGGTCGTGGTTTGTGTCACACTCGTCCTCTTGCCTCCGCTGCACAATTATCTTTCTTCTCTGCTCAAAGGCCATGCGTACCTCTCGGATTTTTCCGTGCTGTCCGAGCAGGAACAAACGAATCAGATCGACCGCGCCGCCCAATTCGGAAACTTGTCGGAACGGGAATGCCAGGTCGCTTCCCGGCTGCTTCAGGGGAAAACCTACAAGACAATTGCCGGTGAGCTATACATCAGCGAGAACACCGTCAAGTATTATGTGAAAAACATTTATTCCAAATTCAATATTCAAAGCCGTGCGGAGCTGATTGATATCATGCTTAAAAAAGAAGATGCGGCCTTGTCGAAATAGAATCCTTGAAAATTGTGTTTTTCCGGCCCCTACCCGAAAAAGGTAGGGGCTTTTTTCTTGTGAACTACCCGGTCGGGTGGTCTTCTTCCGTTTGTGCTTTTGCTATGCTGTTTCTAACAGGTAGTATCCTGCCGGAAAAGGAGGAGTGCGTTTGAGAGCAATCAGAAAAAGATGTTTTGTTTTCGCGGCTTTCACCGGCTTTTTTATACTGATTGGCGCCATGCTTCTCGTTTTGGGAGAAACAGTGCCTGAAATCCGGGTGCAGATACTCCTGGTAAGCGTCATCATTGCGGGCGGAATTGCGGCGGGGTTCTGGATGCGAGAGTTCGGAAAGCTGAAAATTGCTCGGCTCATTGCGGAGAATTCAATCCTGCATATCCGCACCGCCGCCATCAGCGATATCTCCGGCGAGGCGGGGCCGCCGGAGGATACCGAGGACACCGAGATATTTATCTCTTATTTCGGCATTCTGCTGGACGTGAAAATCATCAAATTCAACCAGGACGGTATCCGGCTGAGGGCTGTGGAGATGGGGAATGATTTCATTGCCTTCACCTATGGCACGGAAAAGCGGACGCGGATTATCCGGCTTCTGCGTCCGGCAATTGACCCGGCGGCGATGGAGGAAATCTCCGAACGGTTCCGTTATGAAACCGGAATCACGCCCACATTACGATCCTGACGGGAAAGAACAAAGATGAAAAACAGTCTGTATCCACAACGCATCTCAAAAACAGTCAGGCCCCTTCTGGCCGTATTTCTAACCGGAACCATGCTTTTGGGCCTTTGCGCCTGCTCGGGGCTGGCAACGGCAACGACGGATGCCGCGGTGGCGGGTGAAACGGAAGCCGTACCACCCGTAGGGTCGGAACAGGCAGAGCAAACAGAAGCAGTCCAACCCGTTGAGGTGGAACAGACGGAGGAAACAGAGGCAGTCCAGCCTGTGGAGGTGGAACAGGTGGAGGAAATAGAAGCCGTACCACCCGTTGGGGTGGAACAGGTGGAGGAAACAGCGGCGGTACAGCCCATGGTGGTGGAACGGGCGGCTGGACCGGAGGCCCTGCAAACGGCAAATGAGGCCACCGCGCTGGCATTGAGGTATTACATTTATGCCCGGCTGAAAACCGAAGCGCTCATTGAGGCGGACTTTGAGTCCATGCCTGACGGAGCGTTTGAAAGCCAAATGGATGAGCTTGTTTCGATATGGGAAACGGCGGATGCGCTCACAACCGGAGCGGAGAAGATCATCGATCAAGCGATCCTGTTGCTGGAGACATCGTCCGGCGGTGAGACGGCGGCTTTCGTTCAGCCACAGCCGCACGATACAGCATTTGCTGCGGGAGGGTCGGCTGCTTTGGCCATCCCTCTTGCCGATGATGCCGGGGAAGTGATCGACCGGCAAACCTGGGCAGAAAATCTGTCGAAGCAGTACGACGCGCTGCGCGGCGCACAGCGATACAAGCAGCTTGCCCAGCAGTTGGGCACAGATACGAAAACCGCCGTCGAACAAATGGTGCTGGCGCAGAAAATTATCCGCAACGCCGCGGATTTAGAAGAGGCGCAGGCTGTGTCGGCTGAATACAACCGCAGCCTCAATACCCTGCAGGTGTATAAGACGGGCAGCAAGGTAGGGCTGTATCTGGGCGCGACCATCGCCACCGGCGGCGGGAGCTTGACCGCCCTGGCCGGCAGCAGCATGTCCCTGGGAACGGCGGGGGCCGTGGCCGTAGGCGGCGTGGACTGCATTGTGGACGTGGGGGCGACCGCCAGTACCATCGTACTGGGCGAGGACCATCAGGTCACGGTGGATTTCCAGAACGCGAGTGATGTGCTTCAGCCGGTTTCCATGGTGATGGGGTTGGTCACGTTGAACCCGAACGACGCGGAAGACATGGTCGCTATGGTCGGCGAGTCGCTAATGGAGTGGTTTGTTCCAGGCAAGATTACCGGCGTCGGGGTAGAGATCGT
>JAAZNB010000192.1 GCA_012798515.1 Chloroflexota bacterium | reverse complement strand
GCCGCCAGATACAGCCATCTCGCAGAAAAATCTTTTCTCCCCCTCTGCGCGGCGCTTTTGGCCGCGGAGAGGGGGCCGGGGGGAGTGGCAAAAGTCCGCAAATGCATCTGGCAATTTAGATGCGTTTACCCTGGGGATGCCGCCATCTTTACTTGTTTCTGTCCCTGCGAAACGATATAATTCTGAAAACGATTTTTCTCCAGATCGCTACTGAGGTACAATGCTCGGACTTTCACCCGCTACCATCTTAACCCGCATCATTACCCTTTTGATTGCTTTCACCATCCACGAATTTTCCCACGCCTGGGTCGCCACTTCCTTTGGGGACGACACCCCGCGGGCCAACGGCCGCCTGACGCTCAACCCGGCCTCCCACCTGGACCTGATGGGCACGCTCATGCTGCTCTTCGCCGGCTTCGGCTGGGCGCGGCCTGTACCGGTCAATCCCTACGCCCTGCAGCGCCGCTCCCCCTCGGCGTTGATGTGGGTCTCGCTGGCCGGTCCCTTCTCCAATTTCTTGCTGGCCGTCGTGGCCGCCATGCCCCTGCGCCTGGGGCTGGTGCGCTACACCTTCAGCACCGGGCTGTTCCCCTCCCTGTTTGAATTTCTCATCGAATTCATCTTCATCAACCTGACCCTGGCGCTGTTCAACCTTATCCCCCTGGCCCCCCTGGATGGGGAGAAGATCGCCGAATACTTCTTCCCGCCCTCCTGGGCGCGCGTGATGGAGACCATCCGCCCCTACGGCCCGCTGATCCTCATCTCCATCCTGTTCGTCGGGCCGCTGATCGGCCTGGACCTCTTCGGCTGGGTGATCTCCCCGGCCGTCACCGGGCTGACCCGCCTGCTGCTGGGAGGTGCCTTATGAGCGTACAAGTCACCGTGATCGGAACCGGTTCCCTGGGCACCTCGGTCGGCCTGGCGCTGGCCACACAGGCCCACCAGCTCACCCGCGTGGCCCACGATCCCTCGGCCGACGCCGCGCGCAAGGCCCACAAGATGGGCGCTTTCGACCAGGTGCAGCTCAACCTGCACCAGGCGGTGGAGCAGGCCGACATCGTCGTCCTGGCCCTGCCGGTGGACGAGATCCGTCCCACCCTGGAGCAGATCGCCCCCGACTTGCAGCCCGGCGCCCTGGTGGTGGACCTCTCGCCGGCCAAAACGGCGGTGACGCGTTGGGCCCAGGAGCTGCTGCCGGAGGAGGTGCACTTCGTGGCCTTCGTCCCCAGCCTCAACCCCGCTTACCTGCTCGAGCTGCCCTCCCAGCCGGAGGACGCCCACGCCGACCTGTTCCAGAACAGCCTGATCTTCATCACCACCCCGCCCGGCACCTCGCCAGAAGGCCTGGAGCTGGCCACCAACCTGGCGCTGCTGCTGGGGGCCCGGCCCTTCTTCGCCGACGTGTACGAGTCGGACGGGCTGCTGGCCGCCGTACACCTGCTGCCGCGCCTGACGGCGGCGGCCCTGCTCAACGCCACGGCCAACCGGCCCGGCTGGCAGGAGGCGCGCAAATTGGCCGGCCCGGCCTACGCCCAGATCACGGCCCAGGCCGAGCAGCTCGACGAGAGCGAACAGTTCGGCCAGGCGGCCCTGCTCAACAAAGACAACGTGCTGCGCGTGCTGGATAACCTCAGCCTGGCCCTGGACGACCTGCGCCAGGCTATCGCCCGCGACGACGCCGAGGCGCTGGCGGCTTTGCTGGGCCAGGCCCGCCAGGCGCGCCAGGCCTGGTGGGACGAACGCCACATCGCCCGCTGGGACCTGCCGGAAAAGCCGGCCGAGATGCCCGCCAAGGGCGAGGTCTTCACCCGCCTGTTCGGCCTGGGCGGACGCAAGAAAAAAGAAAACAAAAGCTGACCGCTGCCATGGCTTTTTACTGTTACATTGTGGAATGCGCCGATGGCAGTTACTATACCGGCTGGAGCACCGATCCCCAGCGGCGGGCGCGCCAGCACAACCGCGGCCGCGGGGCGCGCTACACCCGCCAGCGCCGGCCGGTGCGCCTGATCTACGTGGAACCCCAGCCGGACCGCGCCTGCGCCATGCGCCGCGAGCTGGCCATCAAACACCTCAGCCACGCCCAGAAACGGGCCCTGGCCGAACGCCAGGCGGCTGAGGCAGAGGCGGCTCCCACCTAGGCGGCCG
>JAAZNB010000191.1 GCA_012798515.1 Chloroflexota bacterium | reverse complement strand
GCGTTTGTACAGCCAATTTTCATAAGAGTTGTATTAATAATTTTGCAAAGTCGGATCAATTTGCTCTGATTCGTCTTTCGATTTATCGTGGCGGAATCATACACCATTTTTGAAATCTGACAAGGGTAGTCCGATATGCGCTTGGTGAGGGCGGCCGGCCAGGGTACCTGATGTCATTGCAAGCCCCCCGGCGTTCTGACCGGGGGCGTGGGGTCAATCCAGCCACGCCTCCGGGACGTGGATGCCCGGTTCTTCTGCGTATAGGCTTCTTAGCCGGGTAAATTCCCGGTCGCCGGCCAGCGTGCTGCGCGCGGCGCCATCCAGCCAATCCAACCCCGCAGGCGGGAGTTGGTCGGTCGCGGTGGTCAACATGCCCCAGATGTCCCAGGGCAGGATCTCGATCTTATTGAGCGCCAGTAAGTCGCGCACCAGGTTGCCGCGGATGAAATCCATGCCACGTATGTCGAAGATACCGAATTTTTGTGGGTCGGCTTCGCCGAGGCGGGCCATCAGCCAGGCTTTGCCGCCGGTGATGAACTGCCCGGCGGGCATATCCAGCGGGTCGAAGGTGATCTCCATATGCTGGCGTTGGAAATCGTCCAGCTGGGCATCTACCATGATCCAGCGGTCCTCGACCGGTTTCCAGTATTCCACCACCCAATGATCTTCGTACGTGCCGGGCATGAAATAGAGGCCAAACCCACAGCGCGCCCGGGCCGGGATGCCCCGGTGGCGCAGGATGGTGACCAGCATGAGGGAGAAGTCACGGCAGTTACTGACCAGGCGTTTTTCCAGGGGGCGCCGGGAAGTCAATGGAGCGGGGTCCAGGGCCAGCAGGCGTTCCAGCTTGCGGGCCGCACTGCGCAGACAGACTTCCTGCTGGCGCGCCTCGCTCAGTTCAAGACCATAGCGGCTGGCCCAATGGACGTGGACCATCAGGCCCTGGAGGGTGTGGCACAGTTCGCCGATGTCGGCCGGGAAATCGTCGAACAAAGGGGCATATTGCCTGGGATCGCTCACCGGCCCGGGTTGGGCATAAAAATCCAGAATCTGGTTGGCGGAGAATGACATGGCAGCTTTCCTTGTACAAGATCCGTTCGAATGATTTTGTGCACTTTTCGGGTTGATCCAGAACTCGGATCGAATAACTACAGGGGACAGGCCTTCAAGGCCGGCAGCCGATCAGAATGCCGGGGAGTGGGCGCTCTTCGAGCCAGGCCCGCACGACCTGGTTGAAAGTGTCCGGGCTGGCCACAGGCCAGTTATGGATCATGCCTTTCCCCAGACAGCCGCGCCCGTTGGGCAGAGCGGCAGCGAGCTGGCGCAGGGAGCGTTTCAGCATGCCGTATTCCTTTTCACCGGCCAGCACCAGCGCCGGCGCCTGGGCGCTTTCCAGGCCGGGCGGCAGTCCAAAGGACATGTTTTCAGTGAAGATATGAGCCATGGAGTCCAGGCTGGCCCGGCGGGTCTCTTGTGCGAAGTGATCATAATAAGCTGCGGGGAGACCCAGGTAATTGAAGTTGGCTCGCACCAGCCAGGGCAGGTCTTTGAAGGGCATGTAGGCCCGCAGCATAGGGCGGATCAGTCCCTTACCCGGCAGCGGGTGGACGAGAGCGCTGCAGATCACGGCCCGTTCGACGACCTCCGGGGCGATGGCGAGCAGCTGGACCAGCACCTGGGCGCCCAGGGAATGCCCGACCACACAGGCCCGGCCGTCCCGTCCCCGGTTACGGATCAGGGCCGCGGCGCGCTCGGCGGCATCGCGAATAGTAAAGGGTTTCTCGGCCAGGCTGCGGCCCTGCTCGGGCAGGTCGGGGGCCAGCTGGTGGTAGTCGCTGAAATGGCGCAGTTGTTCCTGCCAGGCCCAACTGCCCACGCCGCCCCCGTGCAGCCAGAGGATGGCGGAGGCTCCCGAAGCGCCGGATTCGTATACGTACATGGACATGAGAAGGTCCTTGTCCCGAAGCTGCGCTTCAGGTGAATGCGGGGCGCCGCTCTGAGGGGCTACACAGCACTGAATTCGGGCTGGAAATGAACCTGGCCGTGCACGCCGGACAGGGCGCCGGGAAGCAGCTCGGCCACCAGGAAATATTCATCGGGAATACCCGTTTGGTATTCAATCCCCAGGGGACGCGCCGGGCGGAAGCCGAAGCGCGGGTAGTAGTTCTTGTGGCCCAGCACGACCACCAGGCCATGACCGGCCTGTTTGAGCTGTTCCAGGCCGGTCTGCACCAGCGCTTTGCCAATGCCATGCCCCTGGTAATTGGGCAGCACGGCCATCGGCGCCAGGCCCACGGCCGGGAATTCTTGTTGTCCGGAGCGGATGGCCACGGGGCTGAAGAGGATGTGCCCTACCACGCGCCCGTCTTTTTCGCCCACCAGCGACAGGAGGGCCGCGCCACGGCGGCGCAGGGCGTCCACCAGGTCGGCCTCGTTGGGGCGCTCGAAGGCAATTGCGTTGATCTTGCGCACGATGGGATAATCTTCAGGGCGTTCGATACGGACTGTAATCATATTCCCTCGCGTAGTACCGGAGACCGGCCGGATGGCCGGTGGTCAGCTTCAGGCGTGGCCCGGCCGCTGGCGCCGCTCGCGCCAGGCCAGGAAGAGGAGCACGACCAGGGAGGCCAGGCTGATGGCGGCTCCGGCGCTGATCAGGGCGATGTAAGGCGGGTCGGGGTGGTTGGCCACCACCTTGATGCTCAGGTCGACCGGGGTGACCGGGAAGGCCATGACGGCGTTGGTGACCTGCCAGGCCTTGAAATGCTGCCACAGGTCGTGCACCAACAGCAGCAGCAGGCCCAGCCCGCTGATTTGCAGGGGGATCGAAGGCGGTTTGGGCTGCTCTTTGAGCCACTTTTGCAGCTCGACCGCCCCCAGGACCAGCAGGAAGAACACCGGTAGGATGATCATGCGGATGCTGGCCCGCTCGCCGGAGAGGATGGGAATGGGTAACAGGCGGACGATGCGGTAGATGCGCCCGATGGAAAGCAAGAAGATGCCGAAGATGGGCAGCAACAGTTGCGGATAGCCCAGGGGCTCGTTACGGTGCTTGAGCCAGCGGTACAAGCCGAAGTAAAACAGGAAGGCCGCGCCGGCCAGGCCCAGGTACAGGTCGTATTCCCACCAGCCGAGTACACTCAACATAGAACGCACGTCGAGGGCCTCGTTGGGGAATTTGACCACCACCAGCGATTGCAGCACGTCCCACAAGGTAGGATATCCACCCAGGAACTCGTCGTCGAACTGGCTGAGCAGCAGCACGGGTGGCAAGATGCGCACCATACTGAGCAGGATGCTGAAGACCAGGGTCTTGAATACGGGCAGGAAGTGTTTCCAGGTGGTGATGGCCAGCAGGCCCAGGAAGAGGACCGACCAGATGAACTGGTGGTAGGAGCCCTGCAGATACATAAAGAACAGCAACAGGGACGTCTTGGCCACCCAGCCCCAGCTGTGGTCCCCATCCAACAGCTGGAAGGTCAGCTCCGCCAGCCAGGGGAAGAGAAAATAGCCGGCCCAGGTGACGTGCCCGACGCTGTAGTGGCCGAGGATGTGCCCGTTGAAGTTGAACAGGAAGAACAAGACGCTGAAAGAGGCCAGGGAGAGCGAGAAACGGCGGCGCAGGACCAGCAGGCCGATCACGCCCAGGGTGTAAAAGATCAGCGTATTGACCAGGATGAACGGCCCGACTTCCATGAAACGCATCAGCAGGATCTGCGGCGAGAGCAGCATGTCGGGCAGCGACATGAAGCGATCGGTGATGCCGCGCAGCGCCGAGGCGTCCGGCATGTGTAAGGGCAGCACGCCCTTGATGACCGCGTCGCGCAGGAAGGCCACGCGGGGGGCGGTGATTTCGGCCCAATCGTGGAAATCGAAGGGGATGGTGCCCCAGTTGAGGAATTTGCCCCACAAAAAGATGCCCGCCAGGTACAAGGCCGACAGCCAGGCCCAGCCAAACCAGGCCGTGCGGCGCTCGGTTTGCGGGTCGTATACCGATTGGAGCATACGTTCACAGAAGGATAGAAAACGGTGGATTGCTTGGATGGTGCGCCTCCCAGGTGAGACTGGTTTAATTCTACCAGAGAAGTACCTGGCGGAATGGATACTGGGTGGTTTAGGCCGGGCTATTCGGCCTACCCAACGCGCCCTACCCGGGCCACATCGCCACCAGCCGCGGCGGCAGGGCAATTGCATCAAAACACTTGTTCTATGAGGTTTGCTATCACCCACCCCTAAATCCCCGCCCTCAAGGCATATCTTTACCCACAAGTGGTGACGATATAGAATGAAAAGGGGGAGAAAGGGAAGGTTGGATATGAAAGAGGAAGGATGGGCGGAGCAAGAGTTTCGAACGGT
>JAAZNB010000190.1 GCA_012798515.1 Chloroflexota bacterium | reverse complement strand
TGTGGGCCGAGGCGCTGCCCGTAACGGGCCAGGGAACGACCCCCTCCTGCACCTCCCCCATTTTTCAAGAACAAAAAATGGGGGAGGGAAAACCGGCGTCCCGGCCGTCCCACGCCCAATGCGCGAAAGCGGGGGCGTTGGCAACGCACCACTTCCCCGGGATAGGCGATCCCCATGGCAAACACAGGTGGCCCAACACGGACCCCCGCCTGAAAAGGCGGTTTTTGCTAACGGGCGGGCCGGGTAGGGCGCCTTCCTCGCCCCTACGCTCCGCGTGGGGGCGTCGCCGGGCCGCTCTGCGGCCGGGGTGAGGCGCGGTGGATAACGATCTTCCTTCCCCCGGTGCGGCTTATGCATTGGGAAAGGTGCGGGAGGGGGCGTTTGCCCCGCCCGGAATGCTTCACGGCCGCCGGAGCGGCCTCGTCCCGGCGCACCCGCAGAGCGGATGCGCCAGATGAGGGTGCGTTGGAAACGCACCTCTTCCCCGGCCCACGCGATCCGCATGGCAAGCACGGGTGGACCAACACGGCCCCCCGCCTGAAAAGGCGGCTTGCTTCCGGGCAGGGTTTGTGATAAGCTCCACTAAAAGGGCGGGGGAAAAGCTTTCCCCCAGGGAGGTTAGACCATGATCCACATCCAACGTACGGCAGAGTCTGAATGGCACGGTGATTCCCGCAGCGGGCAGGGCACCATCACCACCGGCAGCGGCGTGTTCCACGGGCAGCCCTACACGCGCAAGATGCGCTTCGAGGACGAGCCCGGCACCAACCCGGAAGAGCTGGTGGCCGCGGCGCACGCCGCCTGTTACTGCATGGCCCTGGCCTCGCGCCTGTCCAAGGCCGGCTTCACCGCCGACCGGCTGCACGCCAAAGCCACGCTGAGCGTGCAGCAGGAAGACATCGGCTGGACGGCCACGCGCATGCGGCTGGAGGTCGAGGGCGTGGTGCCCGGCATCGACGCGGCCGCCTTCCAGCAGTATGCCATGGAGGCCAAAGACACCTGCCCCATCTCGCGCCTGCTGGCCCCCGGCCTGCAGAGCATCGACCTGACCGCGGTCTTGCGCCCGTAAGGCATCTCCGCATGGCCCGGCGCCTGGCGCCGGGCGACAGGGTTTCATATCCATATCCAATGGCCCTACGCGCCGCGCGTAGGGCCAGATGTGTCCTGGCTGCGACCGCAGCCGCAGGGGGAAGGGACAACGTCCGCGCAGAGGAGGTCAAAAACACGCCAGAATGATCCTGGAAAATATCCAATGGCCGTATGCCATCATCTTCGAACGGCTTTGCCTGGCCCTGGCGGTGGGCCTGTTCGTCGGCCTGGAACGGCAGCGGCGCGAAAAAGTGGCCGGGGTGCGCACCTTTGGCTTTGCCGCCCTGATCGGCGCCCTGGGCGGGCTGTTGGGGGAAGCCTACGCCCTGTTGAGCATGGCCCTGCTGGGCATGCTGGTGATCTTCCTCAATATCCAATCCCTGCAAACCAAACAGGGCGCCGAGCTGACCACCTCGATTGCCCTGCTGATCACCGGGCTGGCCGGCGTCTTGAGCGGCCAGGGGCACACCCTGACCCCGGCCGCGGTGGGAGTGATGACGGCGGCCCTGCTGGCCTGGAAAGAGCCGCTGGCCGGGTTCAGCATCAAACTCAGCGAGACGGAGATCCGCTCGGCCATCCTGCTGGCCATCCTGGCCTTCGTGATCTACCCGGCCCTGCCGGAAGGGACCATCGACCCCTGGGGAGCGCTGGAGCCGCGCAGCGCCTGGATCACGGTCATCCTCATCGCCGGGATCGGTTTCGTCAACTACATCCTGCTCAAGACCTTCGAAGATCGCGGCGTCTTGCTGGCCGGCTTCCTGGGCGGGCTGGTCAACAGCAGCGTGGCCACCCGCGAGCTGGCGCAGCGCGCCCACCAATCCCCGGGGCAGTTGGTCGACGTCACCTACCGCGGCATCCTGCTGGCCATGGCGGCCATGATCCTGCGCAACGCCGTCTTGCTGGCCATCCTGCACCCGCCGGCCCTGGCCACCTGCGCCGTGGCCACCGGGGCCATGCTGGCGGCCAGCCTGGGCATGGCCCTGGTGCGCTGGCAGAAAGCCCCGGCGGAGCCAGACGAGGCGGGGCTGCCCGGCATCAAGCTGACCTCGCCCTTTTCGTTGAAATCGGTGTTGTTCTTCGGCAGCCTGCTGGCCGTCATTCAAATTGCCGGGGTCATCGGGCAGCAGTGGTTTGGCCAGCTGGGCATCTACGTCACCAGCCTGTTCGGGAGCATGTTCTCCAGCTCCAGCGCCGTAGCGGCCGCGGCCAGCCTGGCGGCCCACGGCACGATCACCGCCCAGGTGGCCGGCACCAGCACCCTGATCGCCTCACTGACCAGCGTGCTGATCGATATCCCCCTGGTGGCCGGCCTGGCCGACCGCCGGCTGGTGCTGCGCCTGGTGCGGGCCGTGGCGATCGTGGTGCTGGTGGGGGGGCTGGGCGCAGCGGCCCAGATGCTGCTGCTGCACTGACGCCCGAGAAGGCCTCTTTGGGGCAGGTTCCCCGGTCTCCCTGGGCAGAGGGACACATGCCTTGTGGAGAGGCGAAAATCCTCTTGACATTGCACGAAAATGCGTTTATATTCATATTAACGCACGTTTTTTCACGATAAATGCAAGAGGGAATATGTCTGCTTCTTCCAAACGACTTATCCTGGCCATCACCTGCCTGGTGTTCTTCGCCCTGGGGGTGATGACGGCCGCCCTGGGGCCCAACCTGCCCGGCCTGGCGGACAACGCCGCCTCCACCCTGGAGGCGGTCGGCTCGGTCTACACGGGCATGTTCCTGGGAGCGCTGGTGGCCCAGCTGGCCGCCGGGCAGGTCACCGGCCGCCTGGGACAGCGCCGGGTGCTGCTGTGGGGCTGCCTGCTGCTGGCCGCCGGCACGCTGCTGCTGACCCTGGGGCGCAGCCTCGGCCTGCTGTTCGTCTTTGCCGTGCTGGCCGGGTTGGGCCACGGGGCGGTGGACCTGGCCGGCAACGTATGGATCGCCCAATTGTTCCAGGCGCGCGGCGTTTCGGCCCTCAACCTGTTGAACTTCTTCTTCGGCCTGGGCGGCTTTGCCGGCCCGGCGGCGGCCGGGCTGGCGCTGGGGTGGTGGGGCACGGCTCTGCCGGCCCTGTGGCTCAGCGTGGCCCTGGTGCTGCTGGCCGCGCCGGCCCTGGTTCTGGCGCGCGGGCGGGCGGATCCGGCCGCCCCGGCGGTTCACCCGGGGCAACGCCCTGCAGCCGGGGCCGGCCTGTACGCCTCCCTGGGGTTATGGGCGATGAGTTTCTTGATCCTGGTATACGTGGGGACGGAAAACGGCATGGGCGGGTGGACGACCACCTTCATGCAGCGCTCGGCGCAGTTGAGCCCCGAACGGGCCGCCCTGGCGACCTCGGTCTTCTGGCTGGCCCTGACCGCCGGGCGCATGACCAGCACCGCCCTGGGGCTGCGCGTCTCCTCTCACAAGCTGCTGGTAGGGCACCTGCTGGGCGCCCTGGCCGGGGCCGCTGTGCTGTGGTTGAGTGTGGGGAATACCCTGCTTTCCATCCTGGCCGTGGGCATCATCGGCTTTTGCTTCGGTCCCACTTACCCCACCATGATGGCCATCATCACGCGGGCTTTCCCGGCCGAGGCGGGCAAAGCCGCCGGCCTGGCGGCGGCCATGGGCAGCGTGGGCGGCATGCTGCTGCCCTGGCTGCAAGGGGTCATTTTGGAACGCCTGGGGACGGCGCCCAGCGCCCTGTTCACCTGCTGCATGACCGTGATCATGGCCGGCATCGCCCTGGCGTTGTTTGGACGCCTCGGGCCGCGCCGTGTCACCGCGGTCAGGCTCGAAGAATCGTGACGTTCTGGGCCCGGTAGGGCTCGAACACTTCGTCGGGGAGGAGCGCGTCGGTGATGATGGCGCTCAGGTCGGAGATGCTGCCGATGATGTAGGGCGCGGCGGTGCCCATCTTCTCGGCCGTGGCCAAAGCGGCCACCTCGGCGGCGTTGGCGATCATGGCGCGCTGCACGTTGGCTTCTTCCAGGTCCTGGATGCTGATGCCCAGCTCGGGGTGCAGGCTGCACACGCCCATCAGGTACAGGTCGGCGCGCACCCGGCGCACGGCGTCCACGGCCTCGGAGCCCACGGTGACCTGGGCGTGCTTGTACAGCCGCCCGCCGATGACCACCACCTCCACGCCGGGATGATCGGCCAGCGCCACGGCCGCCGGCGGGCTGTTGGTGATGATGGTGGCCGAGAGGTCCCGCGGCAGGTGGGCCGCAGCCTGGACGTTGGTGGTGCCGCTGCCCAGGAAGACCACCATGCCGGGCTGGATCAGGGAAGCGGCCAGGGCGGCCACGGCGATCTTGGCCGGGCTGACCTGGGCTTCGCGGGTGCGAAAACTGACCAGGGCCGGCGACCTGGGCAGCGCCCCACCGTGGACGCGCTGTAAAAGCCCTTCTGCGGCCATCTCGCGCAGGTCACGGCGGATGGTGTCCTCCGAAACGCCCAGCTCGGTGCTTAGTTCCTGAGCCACAATTCTTCCATCTCGTTTCAGCAGATCCAGTATGTAATGACGGCGTTCGGCAGCCAGCATCGGCGCGCCTCCTCTCGTTGCGGGTTGCTTTGATTATAGCGGGAATAACGGCCGCGGGGCGGGTTTTGGGCGGCCGAGTTTGTATTTCTTTCCCCGGCCGGGTGGCGGAGAACTTGCAATGGTATAATCTTGAAGTGCTGCCGGATTTGCAACTTAACGATGTTATCCGTTTGCGGAAGGCCCACCCCTGTGGTAGCTACGATTGGAAGGTCGTGCGGATGGGCGCCGATATCGGTCTCGAGTGCCTGAAATGTGGACGGCGAGTGCTGTTACCGCGCCGCGAGCTGGCCAAACGGATGAAGACAGTCATAGCGAGAGGGACGGATGAATTTACAACCGACTGAGCGGGTGAGGTTGGTTTTTCTGTTCTCGGATACCGGTGGGGGCCATCGCAGCGCAGCCGAAGCGATTATCGAAGCGATTGAGAAGGAATATCCGAACCAGGTTTCTACCGCAATGGTGGATTTTTTCCGGGAATATGCTCCCCGGCCGCTGGACATGGCGCCGGAGATTTATCCCCCCCTGACCCGCCTGCCGGACGTGTGGCAGTTTGGCTACCGGGTCAGCGACGGCCGCCGCCGGGCGCGCCTGATGAATGAGATGTTCTGGCCGTACATTCGCCGCTCGGTGCAGCGTTTGCTGCGCGAGCATCCCTGTGACCTGCTGGTCTCGGTGCACCCGTTGATCAACAATCCGGTGCTGCACGCCATGACCGGCCAGCATTACGTGCCTTACGCCACGGTGGTCACCGACCTGGTCTCCACCCATGCCGCCTGGTTCGACGCTCGCGCCGACCTGGTGGTGGTGCCTACCGGCGCCGCCCGCCAGCGCGGCCTGCAGATGGGCCTGCGCCCCGAGCAGCTCCACGTGATCGGCCTGCCGGTGGCGGACCGCTTTACCCAGCCGGCCAAAGACGTGGCCGAGCTGCGCCGCCGCCTGGATTGGCCTCTCGACCGCCCCGTGCTGCTGCTGGTGGGCGGCGGGGAAGGCATGGGGCCGCTGGAACAGGTGGCCCAGGCCATCCACCGCGCCCGCCTGGACGCGGCCCTGGTGATCATCGCCGGGCGCAACCAGGCTCTCAAAGCCCGCCTGGAGGCGCATCCCTGGCAGATGCCGGTCAAGGTGTACGGCTTTGTGCGCGAGATGCCCGATTTCATGCGCGCCGCCGACGTGTTGATCACCAAAGCCGGCCCGGGCACCATTTGCGAGGCCTTCATCGCCGGGCTGCCGCTGATCCTTTACAGCCGCCTGCCCGGGCAGGAGGAGGGCAACGTGCGTTACGTGGTCGAGCAGGGCGCCGGGGTATGGGCCCCGGAAAGCGAGCAGGTGGTCGCCACCCTGCAGCGCTGGCTGCGGAATCCCGAGCAGCGCCAGGCGGCCGCTGAGGCCAGCCACTCCCTGGCTCGCCCCCAGGCCGCCCGCCAGATCGCCCGCCTGTTGGTGGAGCGCGCCGGCGTGCACCACCGGGCCATGAACCCCGACCTCGACGGGCTGCACCGCTAGGGCCGCCGCCCTCCGGCATCCCCCCTAAGATCCGCTCGGGAGCGAGAGAACGCCCGCCACCCACCTTTGCTCCACCCGGCGCCGGTAGGACCGGGAAAAGAGGTGCGTTGGCGCCGGCAAAGGCGTGCCACGGCCGCCGGAGCGGCCCCGGGGACGCCCCGGCAAAAAATGGGGGAGGGAAAAACGGCGGCCCGGCCACCCGCAATCGCGCCCTGCGCGTGCGCCTTTTCGTAGGGTGCGTTGGAAACGCACCACTTCCCCGGCAAATGCACACCCCATGGCCAACCCGGACGCCTGGCCACCCTGGTCCAACACCGACCTTCTCCTGCACCTCCTCCATTTTTTCAAACCCCAGAGATCTGCTCGGGAGTGGGAGAACGCCCGCCACCCACGATGGCATGCTCCGGCCGCCGGGGCGAGGATCGGGTGGGTGGAGAAGCCGTTTTGGAGAAGGCCCTGGATTGCTCCGCCGGCGGGCTTGTCCGGCGCGGCGCTCCGTCTTATAATTTCTACATGCCAATTCTCGATCCCCACACCCTGGAAT
>JAAZNB010000189.1 GCA_012798515.1 Chloroflexota bacterium | reverse complement strand
GCCTGGGCGGCCAACATATCCGGGACCGGGCCGGTGGCCATCACCGCCGCTTGCGCCTGGCGCAGCTCGGGGTCCTCGGGCGGGCGACCCAGCAGATCTCGCAGGGCGAAATAGCGCACCCCCGGGTTGGCGGTGTCCGGTTCCAACAACCAGGGTAAGGGATCGTCATTGAGCTGAATGGATGGATTCATGGGTGGGCCTCCTGGATTCGAAACGGGTTGGGACGGCGGCCGGTGGGATCAGCCGGCCGGCCGGATGGCAGCGGTGGTCAGGTCGACCGGCGTGGGCCGGCCGAAGAAATCGATTTCCACCCGGACCGTACCGGCCTGGCGGTCGATCCAGGTGATCGCCCCATCCATGCCGGCAAAAGGCCCGGAAAGAATGTGCACTTTTTGCCCGGGGCGCCAGGGGTCATCAGAAAAGGTAGCCGGAGAAGACATGTTAGCCTCGCATCACGTCCTGGAGGGTATCGGGATGGTGGGAGGGAGTCCGGTGCAGCCTGGATGCTTGATTTCATCATACGCTGAAAAGCAGAATTTTGTGGTTGGAATGTACTGGAAGATCGCTAATTTGAGGGGTGATTATGGCCGAACAGGTCTGCGCATAGCCACAAAATATGTAGCCAGCAGCAGAGCGAACAGGGCAAACAAATACGGCGGCAGGGCTTCCAGGGAGACGCGGCGGGCGATCACACCGGCCAGGCCGGGGAGGATGGCAGCGGACAGACCGGCCACGGCGACCTGCATACCGATGGTATTGGCGGCGTGGGCGTCGCCCACGCGCTCGGGGGTGCCAGAGACCAGGCCGGGATAGATCGGGGCGATGGCGAAGCCGGTGATGGCCACTCCCAGCAGACTGGCAAAGTCAGAGGGGTTCCACCACAGCAGGCCTACGCCCAACAGGGCCGCCAGGATACAGACGCGCAGCAGGGTGTGCCCGGGGATACGCCGGGTATACAGGCCGGCCAGCACGCGCCCGATGGTGAACATGGCCCAATAGCTACCGGCCACCAGACCGGCGGTCTGAGAGGGGATGGCCCGCGATTGGGTCAGCAGGGTGTAAGCCCAGGCGCCCAGGGTGATCTCGGCGCCGGTGTAGAGAAAGAACAAGGCCAGGCTCAGCCACACGGCCGGCTGGTGCAGGGTCTGGCCCAGGGGAGTGCGGTAATCGGTGATGCGCCCGGCCTGGGGGTCAGGAGAGGCATCCCCGCCGCGCTGCCACAGCGAGAGGGTGAGGAAAAAGCAGCCGGCCAGGGCCAACTGGGCAAAGCTGACCACGCGATAACCCAGGCGCCAGGAATCGTACAGGTTGAGGCTGGCGGTCATGATCATTGGCCCGAGGGTCACACCGATGCCGTAGCTGGCGTGCAGCCATTGCATCAAGCCGGCTTCGAAATTGGCGGCCACGTAAGTATTGAGACCGGCATCGATGGCGCCGGCGCCGAAACCGGAGAATACGCCCAGGGCCACGATAGTGCCCCAGCCAGGGGCCAGAGTATAACCGGTCAGGCTGAGACCGGTCAGGGCGCAAGAGGCAGCCAGTACCCCGCCGATACCCAGGCGGGCGATGAATTGGCCGCTCAGGAAGCTGGAAACCAGGTACCCGGCCGTCGAGGTGATAAACAACAGGCCCAATGCGTCCAAGGGCAGGCCGAAATTGGACTGGATCGAAGGCCAGGCCACACCCATCAATCCATCGGGCAGGCCCAGGGCAATAAAAGCAACGTAGGCCAGAACGATCAGGCCGATCTTCGATTGAGCCGCACGGGCCCTGCTGTGTTCCATACTGCTGTGTCCCTCCAATGCAGTGTGCGCTGCCGACCGGCTGGTTCGGCCGGCCCCAGGCGCGCCAGGGTAATTTTCGCCCTGGCCAGATCGTGATAATTGTAACGCAAGAAGGGTGAGATAGGGTTTTTTCATAGGAATGGAGGGCTGCGCGTAGCCATCAGAGGCGAGGGGCCTGAATTCCAATGCCAATTGAATAGATGTGTAATCGTCAAGTATATAAATGTATAATATGTATCATTTGATATGTACTAATTCATTCACCTCAATATAAAATGGGTGTGCCCAATCCTATTTGGAGGAATGATGCCACAACTGATTGCCTCAATTAATTCGGTTACTGGGCCATTAACGTTGTTAGCTTTCTTGGCTGTTGTTGTCCTGGAGATCTATCGCCGCTCGGTCAACGATAAAAAAGGACTTGATTATATCTACCGATTATTCAAAGAAAAATTGACTCGCAACCAATTCTACGATCTTTCAAAAGTGATTATCAACCGTATATTTTGGATTGTAATCATTGTTTTTGGGCTACTGGTGTTGGCATTTATCATTTCCACTATAATCCCTTCCGGATTGTCTTAGTAGCTTTGATATTCGCCTCATGAACGAGGGCTATGATTCGCTATGGATTTAACTGTCGATCAACCTTTGTTAATCATTGCTCTACTGGCTGTCGTACTGATGTTGATTTACTATCGTTCGGTGAAAGACCAGCGGGGCCTAGAATACCTGTATAACCTGTTTCAAAATAAACTCACACGTGAACAGTTTTACAATATCTCCCGCCTGGTAATCCTGCTTATTTTCTGGGGAATGGTGATCACGATGGTACTGTTGGTCGGCAGCTCAATGGTCAACGTTATTTTCCAGGGCACCAGGCTCTCTCAGGCTAACCCAACTGTTACCCCGAATTCTGCACCGATGATTAAGCCGGCCTATACTCCGCAGTACACGGTCACGATTGCCCCGGAGAGTACGGCTACGTCGCTGGCATTTCAACCTGCTCAGTCAGGCGAAACACTGGTGATCATTGCCCCGTTCGAGGGGAATGGAGAGATTCACCCGGAATATTGGATTGAAGACAATTTACAGGAAGAGATTCCAGACCTGCCGGATCGATACAACGTACGGATAGAGGTTTTACCATCCCCTATAACCCAGCAAGGCGAACAGGCCATTGTGCAACATGTTAAAGAAGTCTACCAACCTACCATTCTGGTATGGGGCTGGTACGATCAAATGGGCATTACCGCAAATTACTCTATCACAGAAGAGGGCCTGCTGTTCGACGAATACCAGCCCACCCTTGCCCAGGCGATTAATTTGCCTTCTTCGCCAGATGCATATGTGTTCTACATCACCCAGAATTTACCCGAGGAAATTGCCCACCTCACTTTTTTTGAGATGTCGCAAATCTATTATACCCACGGGGATTTCGAACGTTCAATGTGGTATCTGCAAAAAGCGTTAGATCATCTATCCCCCGACAATGATAAGGCCAGGGCAAGCCTGTACTATCTGATGGCTTTGGACCGCTTACAAGGATTTGATGATACCCAATCGGCAATCACGTATGACGAGCAGGCCCTGGCCATCGACCCCAACCATTTTCCCTCACTGGCGCTGCATGGCAACGCCTGCGTTCTAAAGGACATACTGGCGTATATTCAGGAGAATCACATCATCTATTCCGTTGATTTGGTCATGGAGAGCGGAGAACCGTTCTTTGCGATAAGCTCTGACCAACCCATTTTGCTTGAGACTTTTGGTAATCGCCAGGCGTTGGCAGATTATCAACAGGTAGTGAAATTGATCCCTGATCGAGCCGAGCCGTATTATTTACGGGGCATGCAGTATTACGCCCTGGGGTACACGGAAGAAGCCATTCAGGATATGCAGCACGTCATCCAAATGAAAAGCGAGGGCAGCTTTCTCCGCCAGCTGGCTGAGCAATACATCGTTGCCTGGAACAGAGGAACTCCATCCACCGCCAATTAACATGGTAGAAACAACAAAGGGAACCGGGTCGGGACCCTGATTGAAGAGCTGAGCTACGCGATTATGCATCTTGTGGTACAACGCTAGACGATCAAAGCAGCGATCAGAAAAGCCAGTAGGCCCAGGGATGCGCCGATGTAGAGCACGCGCATGGCCCGGCGCCCCTGTTCAGGGGTACGGCTTTGCAGCAGGCGGGCGGTGAAGACGACGATCAAGACGTCCATGAGGAGGATGGGCAGCAGGTAAGCCAGGCCAAACTGGCCCCAGACGGCGGGTAGAAAACTGAGCACGACCACCAATCCAAAGAGGATGG
The DNA here is from genome assembly GCA_012798515.1 of Chloroflexota bacterium. GTDB lineage: Bacteria > Chloroflexota > Anaerolineae > Anaerolineales > Anaerolineaceae > JAAZNB01. Next base: position 25 of record JAAZNB010000189.1, on the reverse strand, counting down.
CCGAGAGGCGCAGGGCAGCGGACCG
>JAAZNB010000188.1 GCA_012798515.1 Chloroflexota bacterium | reverse complement strand
GTCAGCAGCATGGCGGTAATAACCACCAACAGGATCTGTGGAATGGAAATGAAAAACTTACGCCGCATCGTTTTCGTTGCCTTTTTCTGGGAGTAGGGTATGGGATTCTTCCAGGACGCTCTGCAAAAAGGCCACCAGGGCTTCAAAATTGCGGAAGTTATGCACGGCCTCGCTTTTAGGGTCTTGCAAGCTGAAACGCCAGTTGGAACCCGGCTCAGATGGATTGGATGGTTGGCTGCGGGTTTCCATACAGCGCAGCAAGAAAGAAAAATGACGGGGAGGACAGTCCGGGAGGCGAAGGTCGGGGTTCCGGGGTTGGGCGGTCATCAGGGATTCTCTTTCGAGGTAGTTGGGTGATTCCAGGTTCTATTGTATGGATCGGGCGTTCAAAAACCGTGCAAAAATGTATACATGTGGCCCCAGTTATTACCAAAAAAGACTTTTTGATTCCGCATTTTGGGGTTGTGTGGGCGCTTCGCGCCCACACAACCCCAAAATGCGGGCTTCTTCACGGTAGGTCCTGAAGACACCAAAAAGACGCCAAATTCAATCCTGATTTATAATGAATATCGTAGCTGCTCAGTCCGGAGGTTAAAAGATCCGAATTTGGGGTGTGATCACGCCCCAAATTTGGGCACTTTCCCCGGAAGGCCTGGCTATCCGGAATCGCCGAGACCATCATGTCCTATACCGAAGCCCCTCTGAAAATCACCCTTTTGGGAAAGCTAGAGGTCAGGCAGGGCGGTGTGCTGCTGACCCATTTCCAACATCGTAAAACCCTGGCGCTACTGGCCTATCTGGCGCTGACCGGCGAGAGTCACAGCCGCGAAAGTCTGGCCGGTCTGCTGTGGGGGCAGGCTTCCGATGCCAACGCGTTGAGCGGATTGCGGAAAGTGTTGGCCGAACTGCGTAACGCCATCGGCCCGTATCTGCTGGAGCGCGACCGATGGGTAAGTTTCAATGCTGCGCTGCCCTGTCAGATCGACGTGCTGGATTTCGAACGGGGGGTGTCCGAAGCGCCTGACCAGAAAGTTGAAATGCTGGATGCGGCCAAAAGCGATGCCCTGGGTCAAGCGATCGAGCTTTACAAGGGGGATTTCCTGGCCGGTTTCTATATTCAGCGCGCCCCCGCCTTTGAAGACTGGGTCACCTTGCAGCGCGAGCGCCTGCGCCTGGCCGCCCTGGATGGACTGTACCTTTTGAGTAAGGCGGCTTACCGGCAAGGCGATTTCTCTGCATCGATCCGTTCTACGCGCCGCCTGTTGGAACTGGAAGCCTGCCACGAAGAGGCGCACCGCCAGTTGATGTCGCTGCTGGCGCTCACCGGTCAGCGCGAGCTGGCCCTGCGCCAGTACGAACGCTGCCGGGATGCGCTGGCGGCGACGTACGACACGGCGCCCCAGGCGGAAACCACCGCCCTGTACCGCCGCATTCGACAGGCGCCCAATCCGGCTGCCGGCGGGAGCGATTTCCACCTGCCGGTTCCGACCACGCCGCTGCTCG
>JAAZNB010000187.1 GCA_012798515.1 Chloroflexota bacterium | reverse complement strand
GTCTTGCGCCGGACCCCCGGGCTGGCAGCGCGCCTGCTGGCGGCGCTGGCGGATTCCCAGGCCACCTATCGTGAGACAGACTGCCGCTGGCAACTGGATGGCGAGCCCTACGACTGCGACCTGCAATGGGTCATGGCCCCCTCGGGGGCGGGCCGCCCGGCCCTGGCGCTGGTAATGGCCATCGACGGCTGCGCGCGCTGGCGCACCGGCCAGGAACTGCGCGCCAGCCAGGCGCGCTGGACCGAAGTGCAGCGCCTGGCGCACATGGGCAGCTTCGAATACTACGGCCAGGAAGACCGGCTGGTATATTCGTACGAGACCTGCCGTATCCTGGAACGCCACCCGGAAGAGCGCGTGCTACGGCCGGATGACAGCCTCGCCTACATCCACGCCGAAGACCGCCCGCGGGTGCTGGCCGCGGTCCAATCCGCTTTCGAAGCCAGCCGTCCGTTCCAGATCGAATTCCGCCTGGCCTTGCCCTCCGGCAAGGTGAAATACGTCCTGGTGACGGCCAGTTCCAGCATCGACCCGCTCAATCACGAGCGCTGTTTCTTCGGCGCCATCCTGGATCTCAGTGAACACAAGCAGGTCAGCCGGGCGCTCGAGCAGAGCGAGGCCAAATACCGCGGCCTGGTCGAGCAGTCCATCGATGCCATCGTCATGACAGACGCGACCGGCTGCATCGCCGAATGGAACCGGGCGGCGGAAGACATCTTCGCCATCCCTCAGGAGGCCGTCCTGGGAGAACACCTGTGGGACGTGTACAGCCGCGCCGCCGTGCAGCCCGAATGGCAGGCCCAGGAGCTGGCCCGGCAGCGGGCCCTGTTCCAGGACGCCTTGCAAGGCCGGCTGGGGCGCGATCAGCAGCCCTACCAGACCTGCATCCGCCGCCCGGATGGCGAGATCCGCGTGATCCAGTCCAACGTGTACACCGTCGAAACCGGCAGCGGACGGGCGGTGTGCAGCATCATCCGGGACATCACCGAAGAGAGCATGGCCCAGGCGGCCCTGGCCGAAAGCGAAGGGCGCTACCGGCTGCTGTCTGAGCTCACTTCCGACTGTGCCTACTGCCTGGCGGTGGACGCGGGGGGCCAGGTGAGCGTGGAATGGATCACGGATACCTTCTCCCGCATTGTGGGCTGGACCTCGGCCGAGCTGGTGGACATGGGGGGCTTTCCACAACTGGTGCATCCCGACGACGCGCCCCTCTACCGCCGGCATCGCCAGCAGTGGCTCAACGGACAGATGAGCGTGGTCGAGTTCCGCATCCTCACCCAGGCCGGCCAGGTGCGCTGGGTCAGCGACCTGCGCAAGCCCGTGTGGAGCGAGAAGGCAGGGCGGGTGACCCGCGTCTACGGGGCCATGACCGACATCACGGCCCGCAAACAGGCCGAGGAGACCATCCGCGAATCCGAGAACAACTTCCGCGTTCTGTTCGAGACCATGGCCAACGGCGTGATCTACCGGGACACGGGCGGGAACGTCCTCTCAGCCAACCCGGCCGCCCTACGCATCCTGGGACGCACGTTGGAAGACTTGCAAGGCAAGCCGTATTTCGACGCCAGGCATCCCATCCTCCGCGAAGACGGCTCGCCCATCCGTTGCGAAGAGCACCCGGCTATCCTTTCCTTGAGCAGCGGGCAGGAGACGCGCGGCATGGTGATGGGCGTGTATAACCTGCTCGAGGCGCGCTACCGTTGGGTACTGATCCACGCCGTGCCGCAGTACCGGCCGGGGGAGACGCGCCCCTTCCAGGTCTATACCACTTTCGAGGACATCACCGCCATCAAAGAGGCCCACCTGGCTTTACAGGCCAGCGAGAACCGCTTCCGCACCTTGATCGAGAAAGCCCCGCTGGCCATCGGCATCAACCGCCGCGGCACCACCCTGTACGCCAACGCCCAGCACCTCAAGTTGTTTGGCTACGACCGCCTGGACGAGATCAAAGACACGCCGGTGCTGGACCAGGTCGCCCCACAGGACAAGGCGGAGGTCAGGCGCCGCATCCAGCAGCGCAACCAGGGCGGGCCGGTGTACGAACAACTGGAAACCATGGGGCTGCGCAAAGACGGCACCCAGTTCCCCTTCTACGCCGCCGTCACCGAGGTCAACCTGCCCGACGGGCCGGCCACGCTGGCTTTCTTCATGGATGTCACCGCCTGGAAGCACGCCGAAGCCTCGCTGCAGGAGACCAACCGGGTTTTGAAGGCCATCATCAGCGCCTCTCCCCTGGCCATCATCAGCATCGACATGCAGCAGCGCATCACGCTGTGGACGCCGGCTGCCGAGGCGCTGTACGGCTGGCGGGCGGAGGAAGTCATCGGGCAGGCGATCACCACCATCCCCGGGCACCTGCAAGACGAGTTCGCACAAATCGTGCAGGGCACGGCCCGCGGCCAGGCCTGCGCCAACTTCGAGACGCAGCGCCGGCGCAAAGACGGCCGCCTGGTGGCGGTCAGCATCTCTACCTCGGCCCTGTATGGCCCGGAGGGGACGGTGAACGGCATCATGTCCATCCAGGTCAACATCGAGCAGCGCAAACAGGCCGAGGCGCAGCTGAGCAAGTCGCTCGAACGCCTGCACGCCCTGTCCGCCCGCCTGCAAACCGTGCGCGAAGAGGAGCGCGCCAGGATCGCCCGCGAAATCCACGACGAGCTGGGGCAGAACCTGACCAGCCTGAAACTGGACCTGTTCCGCATTAAAAACCAGCTGGAAAAAGCCCCGCCCGGCGCCCCATGGGAGCCGGCCGGTGCGAAAATTGGAACCATGCTGGCCTTGATCGATGATACCATCAACGACGTGCGGCGCATCGCCACCGAGCTGCGCCCCAGCGTGCTGGACACGCTGGGCTTGGCCGCAGCGGTCAAGTGGCTGGCCAAGGACTTCCGCAGCCGTTCGGGGATCGAATGCATCTTCGATCCCCCCCAGGGCAGCCTGGACGCCCACCCGGAGGAGGCCACGGCCTTGTTCCGCATCTGCCAGGAGGCGCTGACCAACGTCGCCCGCCACGCCCAGGCCACCAGCGTGGTCATCTTTTTGAGGGACAACCAGGATTTCTTCGAGCTGGTCGTGCTGGACAACGGGCAAGGCATCCGGCCGGAAGAGATCGATCACACGCATTCACTCGGCCTGCTCGGCATGAAAGAGCGCGCCTACATCCTGGGCGGGAGCGTGGTGATCGAGCCGATCCTTGCGGGCGGCACCCGCGTCGTGGCCCGAATTCCCCATCGCCTTCCCGATAAGGAGCCCTAGATGCACATCTTGATTGCCGATGACCACGCCATCGTCCGCCGGGGATTGATCCAGATCCTGGAAGACGAGCCGGATTCCTTCGTCGTCTACGAAGCCAACGACGCCCGGGAAGTGCTCGAAACCATCAACCTGAAAGCCTGCGACCTGATCATCCTGGACATCAACCTGCCGGGGCGCAGCGGGCTGGACGTGCTGGGCGTCATCCACCAGCAGCACCCCCAGCTCCCCGTGTTGATCCTGAGCATGTTCTCCGAAGACCAGTACGCCATCCAGGCCTTGAAGACCGGGGCCAGGGGCTACCTCAACAAACAGAGTGCGCCGGAAGAAATGATCCGGGCTATCCGCAAGATCCAGGCCGGCGGCAAGTACATCAGCGAGACCCTGGCCGAGCTGCTGCTGTCGGAAGTGGTCAGCCAGGAAGACCGGGATTCGCATAACGTGCTCTCCAACCGCGAGGCCGAGATCCTGACCCTGATCGCCAGGGGCAATTCGCTGACCGAGATCTCCCTGATCCTCTCCCTGAGCGTCAAGACCATCTCCACCTACCGGGCGCGCATCCTGGAAAAGCTGAAGCTGAAAAACAACGTCGACCTGACCGCCTACGCCTTGCGCAACAACCTGATCGAATGAGGCCCTGTAAGAATTTGTGAGATGGCGAGTACCTGATTTCTTACAGGGGGAGAATCCCTTTGCCGATACTCAATGCGTGTAACTCCGGGATAATTAATACGGCCACGCGATGGCGTTACGCCAGAGCACACCCTTTATCCACCTTCAGCGGTTAATTGCATCATCCTTATCCACCGTCACTGGTCCTGCCAGGGATTGCCCGCGCGGCTGCCCCCGGGGCGGCCGGTGAAATGACCCTATTCACCAGGGGGGCCCATCGATCCAGTGTCTCCTCACACCCCAGGCCAGCTCCGTCCCCTTCCCGCATTGTTCCCCCGGCCCGCTCCCGGCGGTGCGCCACCCGCGGACGGCCTGCCTGCACGCCGCTCAAGCTGACCCCGGCCGGCGTGTGCCCGCGCGCCGCAGGACGGCCGGGGAGGCCCGCACAAGGTCCCCTGGCGCCGAATTGGGGGGCGTGGATCCGCAAACATTTGATGGCCGCTTTCATCTTTATTTTTTACGATAAGGAGCAAGTGTGAAACTTGAGTCAGGCGCCAGGCTATTCCTGAATTTTCTGGGCGTCCTTGGCCAGGTCACCCGCCAACAGTTCGAGTTGTTCAAACAGGCCCACCACAACTGGGCCGAGAAGCTGCGCAGCGCCCTGGAAGGCAGGCTGCACATAGAATGCGGCCGGGCTGGGAACGCACACCGACTGCGCCCCGGGACAGTGGTACAATCGACAAGGACGCGCCCAGTTTGGCGACCGGGCCGCGTTCAAGGCCATCGAGCAACCTCACGTACAGTTTCACCAACAGTTGAAGGAAGTGGTAGCAGCCTGCAATCGTGGCGATCGTACGGCCGGCAAAAAGGGCATTCAAGAGATCAGCCAGCTTTCACAGGAGATCGTTGCCAACCTGACCAGGATCGAAAACTCATCCGGGGCAGATTCCCTCGCCTGAGCCAGCTGGCCCCAAACATGCAACCGGTTGTATGTTTGGGGCAAGTTGGCGATGGATACGACAGGCGCCAGCGGGCCATTGATTGGAACACTGTTGGCCAGGGTACCTGGCCCTGGTGGATCTGTGCAGAGGTTGGTACAGCCGGGTAGATATCGAGGAAAGTGGGATGACAGCAGGATCAGAAAGGCAAGCGAAGGAGGCTGCGCAAATGGGGTTTGCCATTTGCCACCTTTACGATTCGCCGGCCGAACGCTGGCCGGCGGCCGTTGCCTTCCTCCGCCAGGGGCTGGACGACGAGCAGCGCGTGGCCGTGCTGACCGAGGACCCGGATGCCTTCCGGCGCGTCCTGGCCGAGACGGCCGCTGCCCGGGCCGGCCAGGCCCAGGCGGGTATCCTCTGGCTGGCGCCCGGGGACCTGTTCCCGGCCGGCCCTTCCCCGCGGGCCCTGGCCGGCTTGGGGGGACAGGGCCAGATCCGCGGCTCGCCGCCGGGCGTGCGCCTGTTGATCGATACAACCTGGCTGGTCAACCACCCGGGGATCCTGGCCCAATGGCCCGGCATCCTCAGCGCCGCGACGCGGCCTTTTCTCCACGACCCTGCCGGTGTGCTGTGCCAGTACGACCGCGCTCTGTTTTCTCCCGCTGTTTCCCTCCACTTCTTAAAATCCCACCGCCTGGTCCTCGTCGAAAACGAGGCCTGCGATAACCCGTACTTCGAGCTGCACAATGAAAGCGCCTCTCCCGCCGGCGCCGGCCCGGTCCTGGAACGCTGCCTGCAATGGCTGCGCCAGCGCCAGCGCAGCGAGGACATCCTCTCCCAGAACGAGCTGTACTTCCGCACACTCTACGACCTGGCTCCCCTGGCCTACCAGTCGCTGGACGCCGCCGGCCGCATCCTGACCGTCAACCAGGCCTGGTGCGAGCTGTTGAAATACTCGAAGGAAGAAGTGACCGGCACCTATTTCGGCGATTACGTCGTCCCTTCCCAGCGCGAGGCCTTCCAGCAGCGTTTCAGCCGGTTCAAGGCACAGGGCGAAGTGTTGGGCGTGGAGTTCGAGATAGTGCGTAAGACCGGCGAGACGGTGATCATCTCAGCCGTAGGGCGCATTGCCTACGACGCCCACCACCAGTTCAAACAAACCCACTGCATCCTGACCAACATCACCGAGCGCAAACAGACCGAACGGGTCTATCACGAAAGCCGGCAGATCTATAAGGCCCTGTTCGAGAATAATTACGAAGTGATCCTGCTCATCGACCCGCAGAGCGGGGCCATCGTGGCCGCCAACCAGGCCGCCTGCGCCTATTACGGGTACAACCTGGGCGAGATCTCCCGCATGCTGATTTCACAGATCAACACCCTGCCGCTGGACGAAATCCTGGCCCAGATCAGCCGGGCCAGCACCCGGGAGCAGAACGTGTTTGCCTTCCAGCACCGCCTGGCCAGTGGCGAGGTCCGCGACGTGGAAGTCTTCTGCGGGCCCATCGAGATCAACGGCGTGCTGCTGCTGCACTCCATCGTGCACGACGTCACCCTGCAAAAAGCCGCCGAGGCCGAAGCAGGCCGGCTGAACTCGGCCATCCGCGAGCGCCTGGTGGCCCTGACCCAACCGGTGGGCCAGACCCACCACCTCGAATTCGAAGACCTGTTCAACCTGGAAGACATCCAGCGCATCCAGGACGCCTTTGCGGCCGCCACCAGGGTGGCCTCGATCATCACCGACGTTCACGGGCGGCCCATCACGCGCCCCAGCGGTTTCTCCCGCCTGTGCAACGACATCATCCGCCAGACGCCTGCCGGGCTGCGCAACTGCATGCTGTCAGACGCCTCCATCGGGCAGCCCAACGAGAGCGGCCCGACCATCCAGCCCTGCCTGAGCTGTGGGCTGCTGGACGCCGGCGCCAGCATCACCGTGGGCGACCACCACATCGCCAACTGGCTGGTCGGCCAGGTGCTGGACCCCGCCGCAGACCGCCGGGAGATCCTGCACTACGCCGGGGAAATCGGCGCCGATGCGACCGAATTCGCGTCTGCCCTGGAAGAGATCAACACCATCTCGCGCCGGCAGTTCGAGAAGATCGCCCAGGCCCTGTACCTGATCGCCGCCCAGCTGTCCAAGCTAGCCATCCAGAACGTGCAGCAGGCCCGGACCATTGTGGAACGCGAACAGGCCAACACCAAGCTGGTGCGCGTCAACCACCTGTACCGGGTGGTCAGCACCATCAGCCAGGCGGCCATCAAAGCGCACAACCCGGAGGAGCTGTACCAGACGGCCTGCAAGGTGCTGGTGGCAGACGGCAAGTTCGAGATGGCCTGGATCGGCCTGTTGGGTCCCAGCAACCGGGTGATCTACCCCGTCTTTAGCGCCGGTGAGAACCGGGAGTATTTCGAATCCAGGCCCTTCCGGGTGGACCTGGCGCCGGAAGAACAGTGCCCCATCAGCCGCGCCGTGGACGCGCAGCGCCTGTTTTTCTGCAACGACCTGGAAACCTACCCCGGCATGGCGGTCTGGAAGCAAACCGCCCTGAAGTACGGCTACCGTTCGGCGGCCAGTTTCCCACTCAAAGCCCACCAGGCGATGATCGGCGGCCTGATGGTGTACTCCTCCGAGGTCGATTTCTTCGACGATGAAGAGATCCGCCTGCTGGAAGAAGTGTCCACCACGCTGACCTTTGCCCTGGACGCCATGGAGGCGGAACAGAGTCGCAAGCGAACCGAACAGGCCCTGCTTGCCAGCGAGGAACGCTACCGCCGCCTGTTTTCCAGCAGCAACGACGCCATTTTCGTCATCCCCGTATTGGAAGGCGGCCAACCGGGTAACTTCATCGAGGCCAACCCGGTGGCCTGCCAGCGCCTGGGATATCGCCTGGAACAGCTGCTGCACATGTCGTTGGAACAGGTCAACGTCCCGGAAAACGCCAGCCGGGTGGCGGGGATGTTCGCACACCTGCTGCGCAACCGGCAGGTCATGGGGGAGGCCACCCACCTCACCCGGGATGGCCGCAGGATCCCGGTGGAGATCAACGCCAGCCTGTTCGAGCTGAACGGGCGGCAGTATGCCCTGTCCATCGTACGCGACATCACCGACCGCAAGCAAGCCGAGGCCCGCATCCAGAACCAGCTGCGCCGCCTGTCTGCCCTGCACAGCATCGACACGGCCATCAACACCCGCCAGCCCCTGCCCGATCTGCTCGACCTGGTGCTGGAGCAGGTGGTGGAGCACCTGGGAGTCAACGCGGCGGACATCCTGCTCTACGACCCGGCCGGGAAGGAGCTTCACCTCGGGCAAAGCCGGGGCTTCCCGGAGGCCGGGGCGGCCGGCGGGGGAGTGCCCCTCGGCGCGGGTATCGCCGGGCAGGTCGGCGCCCGGCAGGCGCTGCTCCACGTCCCCGACCTGGCCCTCGAGCCGCGCTTCACCCGCCCGGGCCTGGTGAAAGGCGAGGCTTTCAGAGCCTATTACGGCGCGCCCCTGGTCTCGAAGGGCCGGCTCCTGGGCGTCCTGGAGGTGTTCTACCGCCCGGGCCTGGAAACCGACGAGGAGTGGGTCCGTTATTTCATCACCCTGTCCGGGCAGGCCGCCATCGCCATCGAAGACGCCCACCTGGACGCCAGCCTGGTCCGGGCCAACCAGGTGCTCAGCCAGGCCTACGACGAGACCATCGAGGGCTGGGCGCGGGCCCTGGACCTGCGCGACCACGAGACCGAGGGGCATTCCCGGCGCGTGGCCGACCTGTCCACCCGCCTGGGCAAGGTCATGGGGCTGTCCGAGGAAGAGCTGGTGCACGTCTACCGCGGGGCCCTGCTGCACGACATTGGCAAGATGAGCCTGCCGGACCAGATCCTGCTGAAAAAAGACGACCTCACCGAGGAAGAGTGGCAGGTGATGCGGCTGCATCCCCAGCACGCCTACACCATGCTCTCCTCGATCTCTTTCCTGCGCCCCTCGCTGGATATCCCCTATTGCCACCACGAGAAGTGGGATGGCAGCGGGTACCCGCGCGGCCTGAAAGGCACAGACATTCCCCTGGCGGCGCGCATCTTTGCCGTGGTGGACGTGTGGGACGCCCTGCTCTCCGACCGGCCTTACCGCCCAGGCTGGCCGCAGGCGGAGGTAGAAGCATACCTGCGCCAGCAGTCCGGCCAGCATTTCGAGCCCCGTATCGTCGAAGCCTTCCTGCACCTGGATCAACTCTGAACGAAGGGAACAACGTCCCCGTAGGGGGCCGGCCGGGGACGCCGGCGTCCACGTACCGTCTCAGGCCGTAGCACGTCCAGGATAGGAATCCCACAGTCCATTAGCAGGTCGGGCTTCCAAAGTGCCCCGCAGGGGTGCGCCCGACCGAACGTGGCCGGCCAGGGATGCCGGCTTACCCGCCTCGCCTCAGGCATACCCCAATGGCCCCCTCAGGATCGTGAAAGTTGGCTTTCGCTCCTGGCGCGATCCGGCCAGGGCGCCAGGTCGGTTTCCCCCAATCTATTAGCAGGTCGGGCTTCTATTACAACGCCCCGCAGGGGTGCGCCCGACCGAACACGGCCAGCAAGGGACGCCGGCTCACCCGCCCCGCCTCGGGCCGTAGCGCGTCCAGGATAGGAATCCCCTACCTTTTTCAGCAGGTCGGGCTTCCATGCCCGACCGAACACGGCCAGCCAGGGATGCCGGCTCACCCGCCCCGCCCCAGGCATACCCCGATGGCCCGCTCGTGACCGTGAAAGTTGGCTTTCGCTTCCAGCGCGGGCCGGACGGCGGGCATCTGCACCTTGCGGCGTTTTTTGTGTTATCCTTAACCCACAGAAGCGCCTGGCCGCCAGCGTCCGATCCCGGGCAGAAAAGACGCACCGGCGGCGCACCACAGGTTGGCTCCTGCCGGGTAATTCCCCCATTCCACGCTGAAAATAGAGGTGCGTATGAGCAACCAGAGAAAAGACAGCAGTAAGAGCCTTGCCCACCAACGTAAGATGGACATCCTGGAAATTATCGAGGCCCGCGAGACCGTCTCCACGTTAGACCTGGCGCAAAAGTTCAGCGTGTCGATCCCCACCATCACGCGTGACCTGCAAGAGCTGGAAGAAAAAGGCCTCATCCTGCGCATCCACGGCGGGGCCACCTCCATTCGCGGCGGGGGCTACGAATACCCCTTCATCACCCGGGAGAACCGCAACCTGGATGAGAAACACCGCATCGCCACCGCGGCCTACGAGACCATCCACGAGGGTGACAGCATCCTCCTGGACGTGGGCACCACCATCCTGGAGCTGGCCAAGCTGCTCAAGACCATGACCAAGATCACCGTGATCGTGACCAGCATCCCCCTGGCGCAGGCCATCGCCGCCCAGCCGGGGATCGAGCTGATCATGATCGGCGGAAAGTACCGCCACAGTGAGTATTCGTTGGTGGGTTACCTGGCCGAGCTGGGGCTGCGCAGTTTTCACGTGGACAAGGCTTTCATCGGGGCGGCAGGCATCCATCCCGAAGCCGGGATTACCGAATACAGCTACGAACAGGCCGGGACCAAACGCGTGCTGATCGAGCAGGCCAAGCAGCGCATCGTCCTGGCCGATCATACCAAGTTTGGCAAGATCCAGCTGGCCACGGTGTCACCGCTTTCCAACATCGACACCATCATTACCGACCGGGGCCTGGCCGCCGAAGAGGCTGAGAAGTTCCGCCAGTTGAACTTCAACCTGCTCATGGTTTGACCCAACCTCATTTTCCAGCTGCATATCGACGGGAAGTTCGCCGGGTGGAAATGCCCCTGGCGAGGCGTGGGCGCTTGCCGGCGAGGGACCTTGATTGGCGCCCCCTATTCTATAAGCAAGGTGGTTAT
>JAAZNB010000186.1 GCA_012798515.1 Chloroflexota bacterium | reverse complement strand
TCAACGGTCACTTCGGCGATCTGGGCGCCGTAGTGGAAGGCAAAATAAGGCGTGCCACGACCGGTCTTGGGGTCCCAGTGGATGTTGGGCGCACCCCACTTGCCGTGCGCCGAGAGGGTCAGGCCCATCTCGCGGGCGTGCAGGAGCACCTCATCCCAGGTGATGGGTTCTTCGCCGGGACCCACGAAGGACTCGCCGTCGCGCAGCAGCTGCGAAGGCAGGCAGTGCAGCAGGTCGGCGGCGGCGAAATCGATGACCTGGGCCAGGTTGCGGGAGGCCATGCGGGTGGCGTTGCCACCCAGGACGGTGGAGCGGCTGGCCACGGTGGGGCCGCTTTCCAGGGCAGTGTTGGTGTCGGGGCGCAGCATCTCGATGCGTTCGGGGAGGATACCCAGCTCCTGGGCGGCGATGAGGGTGAAGACGGTGCGCGAGCCCTGGCCGTAATCGGTCAGACCCGAGGTGAGGATGACGGTGTTGTTGTTCTCGATGTGGATGGTGCAGCCGGCGTAGTCGGCGCCCTCGGCGCCCAGGGAGAGCCCGTGGAACATGACGGCCACGCCGATGCCGCGGCGCAAGCGGGCGTTCTGGTTGTGGCGGGGAAATTCGCGGCGTTTGCGGTCCCAGTCGGACATCTGGCGCACTTTGAGCACGCAGTCGGTCAGCCCGACGGCCTCGGTCAGCTTAAACCCGTGGGGCAGCTCATCGCCCAGGCGCACGCAGTTCTTGAGGCGGAAATCGATGGGATCCATGCCGACCGTCTCGGCCACCTCGTCGATGGCCTGTTCGATGGCGGCGCACACCTCGGTGTTGCCGAAGCCGCGGAAGGCGCCGGAAAAGGCATTGTTGGTGTATACGCTGGTGACGTCCACGTGGCAGGCATCGTAGCGATAGGCGCCCATGGCGTGGATGGAGGCGCGCCAACCGGTGAAGGTGCTTTCGGAGGCGTAGGCGCCCGAATCCAGCGTGCCGGTGAAGCGGCAGGAGCGCAGCGTGCCGTCGGCGTCGGCGCCGATCTGGATGTGCATGTTCATGGCGTCGCGCTTGTAGCTGGCGACCATGGATTCTTCCCGCGAGAAGGTCATGCGCACCGGGCGGCCGGTCTTGAGCGCCAGGGCGGCCACCTGGGCGGAAGAGACGTAGTTCAGGTCGTCCTTGCCGCCGAAGGAACCCCCCACCGGGGGCTGGATGACGCGCACCAGGTTGGGGGCCAGGCCCAGCGTGCTGGACAGGTTACCCTGGTTGACGAAGGGGCTCTGGTTGGAGCAGTACACCACCACCCCGCCTTCGGGGGTGGGGATGGCCAGGGCGCCCTCGGTCTCCAGGTAGGCGTGTTCCTGGTGGGGGACCTGGTAACTGCGATCGATCTGTACGGCGCACTGCGCGTAGATGGGATCGGGCTCACCCTTGCGCACGATAGAGCAATCCAGAAAGTTGGGATGGCGCCCGTCGGTGCGGTCCGGGCCTACCTGGGCGGCGTCGGGATCCATGGCGTGATCCATGTCACTGACCACCGGCAGGGGCTCCAGCTCGCACAAGATGGCCTGGATGCCTGCCAG
>JAAZNB010000016.1 GCA_012798515.1 Chloroflexota bacterium | reverse complement strand
TGGGCCACTCCCCTGAGACCATCGCCCGGCTGCCGGTGGCCATGGCTGACTGTTACTACTATTTTCAAAGCCTGCCCTATGCACGCCTTGCGACCCTCAGCCTGATGGAAAAAGCCAACCGCCTGCGTGGATCAAGACCCGAAATCCGCCTGGATGCCGGGCAGCTCCGGCGCGTCGAGGCCCCGGCCGCATTCCTGTGGGGCACGCAAGATCCCTTCGGCAGCCTCCAGACCGGCCGCCAGATCGCCGGCTTGCTGCCCCAGGCCGGCTTCCACCCTATCCAGGGCGCCGGCCACCTGCCCTGGATGGACGCCCCGGCCGAATGCGGTCGCCTGGCGCGGGAGTTCCTGGCCGGATATTAACCTGGCGTAGAGACAAAGAGGCCCGTCGCCTGATAAGGTGCGACGGGCCGGTAGATTACTCCATGGTATGGGTGATCAAGATCCGCAGCCCGATGCCGATCAGGATCAGGCCTCCCAGCACTTCCATGCGCTTGCCGAACAGGCAGCCCAGCTTGTTCCCGGCGAATAACCCCACCAGGGACAACCCAAAACTGACCAGGCCGATCACGATGGAAGGGAAGATGACGTGGGTGTTCAACATGGCCATGCTCAGTCCCACCGCAGCCGCGTCCAGACTGGTGGCCACGCACAGCACCAGCATGGTCTTGCCCCGCGATGGGTTTTCCTGGACCATTTCGTCTCCCGGGTGGCACCCCGAGCGGATCATGTTGATGCCCACGTAGGCCAGCAGGACCAGCGCAATCCAATGGTCAATGCCCTGGATCAGGGTAGCAAAGGCGCTGCCCGCCAGCCAGCCGGCCAGGGTCATCAAAGCCTGAAAGAATCCAAAATGAAAGGCCAGCCGCAAGCGGGAGCGCAGGTCATTGGCGCGCCCGGTTGTACCGATCCCCAGGGAAACTGCAAACACGTCCATGGCCAGGCCAATGGCGATCAAGAAAGAAGTGACAAATTCCACGTGAGCCTCGACGTATAAAAAACCACCACAACCGAAGTTATGGTGGTCTCGCTAAATCTCGATCCATCAGAAGGCTGGATATCAAACCAGGGATCTGAATGGGTTTGCCCCGGGACGCCGGGAAAAAATGCCCTGTTTCCAGCCTGGAACATCGTTTCCGGTATGTCGACAGCCCGGACTGCTTGGCGCAGCCAGCTACTCCCCAACCATCTTGATTTTAGTAGCAGGTGGAAGGGGCGTCAATTGCCCGGCCGGGGATTAAGAGAAAAATCGCCGTGAAAAGTGATAAACGACTAGACCGCTTCCTCCATTCCCGGCTCCTGGAGGCCGATCAGGCGGGCCGAGTTGGCGATTACCGGGATGGAAGATAGTTCATGCAGCAAGGCCCCGGTGACCGGGGTCAGGATCCCCACGATGGTCAGCAGCACGGCCAGGGCCAGGACGCCCAACGAAAAGGCCAGGTTTTGGCGGATGGCGCGCATGGCCTGGCGAGAGAGGTGAATCAGGTGCGGCAAACGGGAAAGGTCGTCCGACAGCAAGGAGATCTCAGCCGTCTCGATGGCCAGGTCGGTGCCTCCCAGCCCCATGGCGACGCCTACGTCAGCCGTGGCCAGGGCGGGCCCGTCGTTGATGCCATCGCCGACAAAAGCCACCACCTGCTGCTGTGCCTGGATCTGGCGTACCACTTCGACTTTCTGTTGGGGGAGCACTTCGGCGTAGACTTCCTGGATGCCCAGCTCGCCGGCCACGCGCTGGGCCGTCTGCCGGTGATCCCCGCTGAGCAAGACGGTGCGCATCCCCATGGCCTGGAGCCGGCGGATCGTGGGCCGGCTTTGCGGGCGGCTGCTGTCTTCGAAGACCAGCAGCCCGCTCATGCGGCGGTCGATTGCCGCCAGGATGACTAACTGGCCTTCCCCGGCCAGCTCATCGAGCTGCGCCTGGACGCCGGCCGGAATCGCAATGCCCCGGCCGGCCAACAGCTGCGGCTTGCCTAACAGGACAGCTACGCCCTCCACCTGGGCCTGTACGCCGGCTCCCGGCAAGGCCTCGAAAGCCTGCGGATCAGCCACCACCAGGGAGCCTTCCCGGGCCGCCTGGACGACAGAACGGCCGAGGGGATGCTCGCTAAATTTCTCTGCGCCGGCCGCCAGGCGCAGAATTTCCCCCGCCGGCCGGCCATCCACGGGGAGGACGGCGGCCAGCCTGGGGCGGCCGGTGGTCAGGGTGCCTGTCTTGTCGAAGATGATCGTATCCACTTTGGCCAGGGTTTCCACCGTAGCGCCGCGCTTGACCAGGCTGCCGCGCAGGGCGGCGTTGCCGATGGACGCCACCAGGGCGGTCGGTGTGGCCAGTACCATGACGCAGGGGCAGAAAACGATCAGGACCGTGATGGCGCGCAGCACGTCACCGGTCAGCGCCCATAGGGCCAGCCCCAACAGAATTGCCGCCGGGGTATAGAACCTGGCGTAACGATTGAGCACGCGCTCGATGGGCGCCTTGTTCTCCTGCGCTTCCAGGACCATGCGGCGGATCTGTCCCAGGGTGGTGCGCTCACCGACCTGGGTGGTGCGCACCTCGATGGCCCCGTTTTCATTAAGCGTGCCGGCAAAGACACGATCGCCCGGGCGCTTCTCCACCGGGACGCTTTCCCCGGTGATGGCCGCCTGGTTGAGCGCCGCCATCCCACTGAGGACCTCGCCATCCACAGCGACCCGCTCTCCCGGGCGTACCAGGACGACCTCGCCGACCTGCACCGCATCCAGCGGCAGGCTCACGTCCCCATCTGGCCGGCGCACGGTCACCCGGTCGGGCAGCAGACGGGCCAGGTCCTCCAGGGCGTGTCCGGCCCGGGCGGCCACGAACTCCTCCAGCATGCCGCCCAACAGCAACAGCACGGCCACGACCGCCGCGGCGGCATATTGGCCGATGAGGAGAGCCGCCAGGGTGGCCAGGGAAACGGGGACGTCGGCAGTGAAATCGCCTGCTCGTATGCCCTGGAAGGCCGACCACCAGATGTAACTCGAACCGGCCAGGGCTGAGGCCAGGTAGATCCAATGGGCCCCACTCTGGGGAGCGTGCTCGGAGACGACTTCCAGGGGATTGAGCGCAATCGCCAGGATCAGGAGCAGGCCACTGGCCAGGGTGAACAGCGTGCCGGGGTCCAGCAAAAAGTCGCGGTATTGATTGGTAAACGAACGCGCCCCCCGGGCGCAGGTAACACAGTAGGTAGTAAAGCGGTCCATCGCATTGCTCGTTTCGTTATGGCATAGGATAAGGATGGTCAGGGATGTTGTGCACCAGGTGGTCGGCAGTGTACTCGGCTTCACGGAACAGCGCCGCCAGGTGATGCTGAGCCAGGGAATAGAAGATACGCGTCCCCTGGCGCCGGGTGGACACCAGACGGCGATCCTTCAGCAGGCGCAGCTGGTGCGAGGTGGCCGATTCTGAGATCCCGGCGATGGCGGCCAGGTCCCCCACGCACAAGGATTGTTGAGACAGGGCAAAGATCATGCGCGCCCGGGTGGTATCCGCCAGGGTAGCGAAGATATCCACCAGCAACCGTAGCTGCTCGGGTGAAGGCATCTTGTCCAGGATAACCTGGAGGTCGGTGGGGGTAGGATCATTCATAAGGCCGCCTTTTATCTGCATATCTGCGCAGATACACAGATTATACCTCCCCAGCCAAGCTTGTCAAGCCAGGGATTTTACGCCGGACCCCATCCTCTACCATCCCCCATGCCTGGGCAGCCTGCCCGTCGCTGTGAAGCTGTGCATCCCGGCCGTCTTGTCCCTGCCACTGCCTTTCTACACGCCTACCCGCGAGTTTCCGGCGCCCCTGATCTATCCTTACAGCTCTACCTTGCTACCCGAGCCCCAAGACTTCCCACCCCGCGTCCACGTGGC
>JAAZNB010000185.1 GCA_012798515.1 Chloroflexota bacterium | reverse complement strand
CCTCCCCCAGCCACAAAAACGAATAACCCGAACCACCGTCCGCCAGAGGGTGCTATGAACTTAAAGGACATGATCCATGCGGTGCACACAGGGTTTGAGCAGTAACATGGCCAACGCCAGACAGGTCAGGTACGGGGCCATACAAGCCCATCCATCCTCGCCGGCATCACCCGGGTACGCTTTTCGATCCATGTCGAGCGTCTACCCTGCTCGGCTCAAAGTTCATCACACGCTCTCCATAGCCGCGCCACCCCGCCCGGGGTGGAGATTGCGAGCCCCCGGGAAGGACACCCGGGGGCTCGCTGCGCTCGCAATAACATACGCGTTATCCGTCGGGCTTCCAAGGTGTCCCGATAGGGGTAAAAATGGCCAAATTTATTTAGCAGGTCGGGCTTCCAAAGTGCCCCGCTAGGGGTACGCCCGACCGAACACGGCCGGCCAGGGATGCCGGCTGACCCGCCTCGTCTCATGCATACCCCGGTGGTCCGCGCGGGAACGTGAAAATGGCCGCCACCCCCCACGGACACGTTTGCTTCGACCGGGGGCCGGTACGCCCGGAAAAAGAGGTGCGTTGCCAACGCACCCTACAGAAGAAATCGCCCTACCCGGGACGCCGGAGCGAGCGGAGTTCATAACATCCTCCAGAGAGCTATCGCGGGCGCTTTCTAATTTTTACGAAAATGTTAAGAGTGGGGAGAAAGACTTGTAAATTATACTTGTTTCGTATACAATGTGGTCACTAGTGGAAAAAAGTGGGTTAAAGTGGAGCGCCGGTAACGTACCGGCGTTCCGCATATCTAGGAGAGATAGAACGCATGTTCCTGGGGCAGTACGAACATACCATTGATGATAAAGGACGCATGACCATTCCGGCGCGCTATCGCGATCTGCTGGAAGACGGCGCCTACATCACCCAGGGCTTCGATCAAAACCTGATGGTACTCACTGCCACTTCGTTCGAAGAAATGTACAACCGGGTCAATCAGATGAGCATGACCGACCCTACCGCCCGGCAGCTGAAACGCTTGATCTTCTCCCACGCCAACCGCGTGGAAGTCGATCGCCTCGGCCGCATGCTCATTCCCCAATATCTTCGGCAGGCCGCATCCATCGATGGCGCCGCTGTCGTCGTGGGGGTAGGGGATTATTTCGAAATCTGGTCTCCGGATAACTGGGCCAGCCAAACCGACAACCTGTTGGATGCTGAAGCCAACGCGCAGCGCTTTGCTGCATTGAATTTATAGAGCAACCATATGGCACACAACACAGGCGACGAGCAAGTGCCGCATTTACCAGTACTTTATCATGAAACCATAGATGCGCTGCGACCGGAGAACCCGGGGAAATATGTAGATGCTACTGTTGGCGCAGGAGGCCATGCTTGGGGGATACTAGAACGCTCCGGGCCCGGCGGTAAGCTGCTCGGAATGGACCTGGATCCTCAAGCGCTGGCATTGGCAAGCCAGCGCTTATCCGTTTTTGAGGGCCGGTTTGTTCTGCGCCAGGCATCTTACACCAGTTTGTCCGCTCAACTCCGGCAGCTGGACTGGGAAGCCGTCCAGGGGATCGTCTTTGACCTGGGGGTGTCCTCCATGCAAGTCGACACACCCGAACGGGGGTTTTCGTTTATGTCCGCAGGGCCCCTGGACATGCGCTTTGGCCCCCAGGTGGAGCGCACCGCCGGCGAGCTGGTCAACCACTGGTCCGAAACAGAGCTGGCCGACCTGATCTGGCGCTACGGAGAAGAACCGCTCTCCCGGCGCATCGCTCGGGTGATCGTCCACAACCGCCCCATCCACACCACCCAGCAGCTGGCCGACCTGATCGAAAAAGCTGCCGGCAAACAACGAGGCCGCCACCACCACCCGGCGACGAAAACCTTTCAGGCGCTGCGCATCGGCGTGAATCAAGAACTCCAGGCTATCGAGGAGGCGCTTCCCCAGGCCGTCGATGCCCTGGCCCCCGGCGGAAGGCTGGCCGTGATTTCCTTCCACTCGCTGGAAGACCGGCTGGTCAAACAGTACTTCCGCCAGGAATCACGTGACTGCATCTGCCCGCCGGGCCAACCGGTGTGTACCTGCGGCCACAAGGCGCAATTGACCGAGCTCACGCGCCGGCCGGTGTTCCCATCCGAGGCAGAAGTTGCCGGGAACGCCAGGTCCAGGAGCGCCCGGTTGAGAGTCGTAGAAAAACTGGCATGACAGTTGCATGAGTCCGAGAAAACGAAACTACAGGTACGGGAAAAACATGGCTCATCACTTCACACAAGCTTATCAGCAGGCCCCCTGGAGAGTCCAACTCCAGTCGATGGGGGTATTCATGCTGGGGCTGGTGCTGGTTTCTCTGGCCGCAGGTCTGTATCTGCACATCTCTGCGCAAACCGCCGCAGCCGGTGTCAAGATCCAGGAACTGGAAACAGAGCGCGACGAACTCACCCGCAAGATTGCCCACACCGAGACACAGATCGGTTTTCTGACCGCCAGCAGTGTCCTGGAACAGCGGGCGCAAGAGATGGGCTTCGTCAAGGCCAGCCCCGAAAACACCAGCTACATGGTCGTTCCCACCTATCCCGGGCGGCAAACGGCCATGATGGCGCCTCCGCCGGGGATTGACGTGACCTACCCGAACTGGATGAAAGCCAGTTATTCGCAGTCTTTGTGGGAGTGGATGTACCAGGTAATTTTAGCCGTTAACATCGGCCCGGAGGGGATAAAACCATGACGCATGGCTTTCTCACCCGCTATAACATCCTGGGCGTCGCCTTCAGCCTGCTAGGCCTGTTGATCGTGGTCCAGATGGCGCGCATCCAGAACAGCTCCAGTGGGCGCGCTCTGGAAGAACAGGCCCGCCAGGAATACGAATACAGCCGGGTGACGGTCCAGCCCGAGCGGGGCAACATCTACGACCGCTGGGGCAACCTGCTGGCCGGCAACAAAGAGGTCTACGAAGTGGGTATCAACCTCTACCAGGTACAGACCAACGGCAGCGCCCAGACCATCGCCTCGGCACTTTCCAGTGTATTGGGTTTGGATTACAATGAGGTCCTGACCCAGGCAACGACACCCTACCAGAGAGAATACGATTACGTGGTATTGACCGATTTTGTGGACCCCGAAGCGATCGGGCAGCTCCAAAAACTCAAGGACGAATACCAGGACAATCTAGAGAACCTGAAACTCGGCAAAAACGAAGTGGCGCCGAGCCTGGTGGGATTAAGCTGGAACCCTCACCTCATGCGCAGTTACCCCGAAGGGTCGGTCGGCGCCAACATCGTCGGTTTTTATAAGACCCGCGACCGCCAGGATGGGGCCGGTCACCTGGGCGTAGAAGAGAAATACAACGACCTGCTGGCCGGGACGCCCCTGGAACTCAACGTGCCCGTGGATCCCAACAAGATCGAGGAGGTGCCCAAGATCCCGCCCGGCGCCAGCCTGATCCTGACCATCGACCGCGACATCCAGAGCATGGCCGAGAGAGTCATCGACAACGCCGTCACCGCCAACGGGGCCGAATCGGGTACCATGGTCATCCTGGATCCTAAAACCGGTGAGATCCTGGCCATGGCCACCACGCCGCGTATGGACCCCAACCGCTATTGGGACTACCAGGAACCCTACTTCGACCGGGCCATCGACCTGACTTACGAGCCCGGCTCGGTCTTCAAAGTCCTCACCATGGCCGCCGCCCTGGACGCCGGCGCCGTGACGCCTGACACGCCTTTCCTGGACACCGGCTCCATCAACGTCGGCGGACTGTCCATCTACAACTGGGACCGCGGCGCCTGGGGCCCGCAGGATATGGTCGGCTGTATGCAGCACTCGTTGAACGTCTGCCTGGCCTGGGTGGCCACTCAGCTAGGCCCGTCTGATTTCTACGCTTACTTACAGAAATTTGGCATCGGCCACCGCACCAACGTCGACCTGGCCGGCGAGATCACCTGGCCCTTGAGCATTCCCGGCGACGAGACCTGGAGCGAGGCCAACCTGGGGACCAACTCTTTCGGGCAGGGCGTCGCCGCCACGCCGTTGCAGATGGCCGCCGCTATCTCTGCCGTGGCCAATGACGGGAAGATCATGAGCCCCCACGTGCTCAAGGCCATCATCGAGGACGGCCGCCAGCGCGACACGACGCCCATGGTCATCGGCACCCCCATTACCGCCGAGACCGCCCATACCCTGACCGACATGCTGGCCGTGTCCCTGGAAGAAGAAGCCTCCACCGCACTGGTGCCCGGCTACCGGGTGGCCGGCAAGACCGGTACGGCGGAAATCCCCGGCCCCGATGGCTACACCAGCAGCCTGACCAACGCCTCCTTCGTCGGCTGGGGCCCGGCCGACGATCCACAATTTGTCGTGTATATCTGGCTCGAAGAACCTACTTCCGCTCCCTGGGGCTCTGTGGTTGCCGCCCCTGTGTTCAGCGAAACGGTCACCGAGCTGGTCAACCTGATGAAAATTCCACCGGATGATATCCGGACCCAACTACTAACGCACTGAGGGAATCGTTGTTAACGCTGGCAGATATCGTCGAAGTAATTACTGGAATACGCCCAGCCGGCGCCTCACTGGCTATCAGTGAGGCCAGCATCGATTCGCGCCAGGTGATCCCGGGCAGCCTGTTCGTGGCGCTCCCCGGCGAACGAGTAGATGGGCACAATTTTGTGGCCGAAGCCTTTCGCCGCGGCGCACAAATCGCCCTGGTTCAACGGGACCTCTCCGGTGACTTTCCGGTCGTCGATCTACGCGGCGGTCACCTGCCGGAAGGTTTTCAGGCCCCCACCACAGCCTGCTGCCTGTGGGTAGACGACTCTTTACAGGCCTTGCAGGCCATCGCCCGCTACTGGCGGCGCAAGCTCGACCTGACCGTCATCGGCATCACCGGCAGTGTGGGCAAATCCACCACCAAAGAGCTGGTGGCAGAAGTGCTCAGCCAACGCTACCGTACCTTCAAGAACCCCGGCAATTTGAACAACGAGATCGGGTTGCCGCTCACGCTCTTGAGGTTAGGCCGCGGCCACGAGCGCGCCGTCCTGGAGATGGGTTTCTACGTGAGCGGTGAAATCGCCTTCCTGTGCGACCTGGCCCTGCCCACCATCGGCGTGGTCACCAACGTGGGCACTGTGCACGCCGAACGGGCCGGCTCACAGGCCGCCATCGCCCAGGGTAAAGCCGAGCTGATACAGGCCTTGCCGGGCGACGGCTGGGCGATCTTGAATTACGACGACGAATGGGTGCGCGCTATGGCCGGCCAGACCCAGGCCAGGATCTTCTTTTACGGCCTGGACAAAAGCGCCGACCTGTGGGCCGATCGCATCGAAGGCCTGGGCCTGGAAGGGATCCGCTTTCGCCTGCATTACCACAACGAGGTACTCCATCTGCGTGTGCCACTTATCGGCCGGCATTCGGTGCACACGGCCCTGCGGGCCGCCGCTGTCGGCCTGGTGGAAGGGCTGTCCTGGCAGGAGATCGTTTCGGGTTTGCAGCAGGGCCACACCCAGCTCCGTCTGGTGGCCGTGCACACCCAGACCGGGGCCCTGATCCTGGATGACACCTACAATGCCTCTCCGGAATCGACCCTGGCTGCGCTCAATCTGCTGGCTGAAATCGAAGGCCATCACATTGCCGTCCTGGGTGAGATGCTGGAGCTGGGATATTACGAGAAACAAGGACATGAAATGGTCGGTGTTCGTGCGGCCGAGGTTTGCCAACAGCTTTACGTGGTGGGCGAACGCGGCAAAATCATACATGAGGCAGCCAGACGGGCCGGTATGCCAGCTTCTTCGATCCTGTGGGTCAAAGAACCCCTGGATATCGTCCCGTACCTCAAAGACAATCTACAAGAAGGGGACGTCGTTTTGATCAAAGGTTCACACGGTTTGCGCATGGACCGCATCGTCTCCGCCCTCGAGGTCGCATCATGAAAGAGACTTCCCTGGCGCTGGCGTTGAGCACGTTGGGCTTTATGATGACCGTCATCTGGGGCGGCCCATTGATCCGCGCCCTGCGTCACTTCAAAATCGGCAAGCTGATCCGTGTGGAAGGCCCCGAACGGCACATGACCAAGATGGGCACCCCGGTGATGGGCGGCGTGATGATCATCCTGCCCGTCACCCTGATTACCGTCTTGCTCAACGCCGTGTCCCTGCTGGGCGTGGACGTCCTGGGCCAGTCGATCCTGCTGCCACTGATTGTCATGCTGGCCTACGCCCTGTTGGGCGCCATCGACGATTGGGAAGGCATCCGCGGCCCCCGGCGTGGCTTAGGCATGCGTGCCCGGACCAAGTTCTTCTTCCAGGTATTGTTTGCCATCGGGCCGGCCTTCATCCTACGGGACGTTTTGCAGGTACCCCAGATGTTCTGGCCGGGGTTCGAAGAACCGATCAACCTGGGGGCCTTTTATATTCCCTTTGCCGTCTTCATCATCGTCGGGGCATCCAACGCGGTCAATTTCACCGACGGCCTCGACGGCCTGGCCGGGTTGATTTCGGCCACGGCGTTTACCGCCTATGGCGGGATCGCCCTGCTGCAAGACCAGGTGTTCATCGCCCGTTTCTGCTTCACCCTGGTGGGCGCCATATTTGGGTTCTTGTGGTTCAACGTCCATCCGGCAGAGCTCTTCATGGGCGATACCGGGGCCCTCTCCCTGGGCGCCGTGTTGGGCGTGATCGCCCTGATGACCGGGCAGTGGCTGTTGATCCCCATCATCGCCATCATCCCCATCAGCGAAGGGCTCAGCGTCGTCTTGCAGGTGCTGTATTTCAAGATCACCAAAGGCAAGCGCCTGTTCAAGATGGCGCCCATACACCACCATTTCGAACTGTTGGGCTGGAGCGAAACCCAGGTCGTGCAGCGGTTCTGGCTGGTGAGCCTGTTATTTGCAATGTTGGGCATTGCCCTGGCACTGGTGTAAACGTATGAACGATTGGAATGGACAGCGCGTACTGATCTTAGGAGCCGCCCGCCAGGGGTTGGCTTTGGCGCGCTTCCTGGCCCAACACGGCGCCTCCGTCACCCTCAACGACCAGCACACCCCGCAACAGTTGAGCACCGCCCAGGCCGAACTGGACGGGCTGCCGGTGCGCTGGGTGCTGGGCCAACACCCGCTCCGTTTGCTGGAGCAGACCGACCTGGTATGTGTGTCCGGCGGGGTGCCGCTCAGCCTGCCCATCATCCAGGCCGCCCTGCACATGGGGCTGCCCCTGTCTAACGATTCACAAATCTTCATGCAGGCCGTTCCCTGCCCGGTGATCGGCCTGACCGGCTCGGCCGGCAAGACCACCACCACCACCCTGCTGGGCCGTATGGCCGAAGCCGGGCACAGACCCGAGCAGAAAGTCTGGGTGGGTGGGAACATCGGGCGCCCGTTGATCACCTTCGTCGAGGAAATGCGCCCCGGCGACCTGGTCATCCTGGAGCTGTCCAGCTTCCAGCTCGAGCTCATGAGCCTGTCTCCCCAGGTAGCCGCTGTGCTCAACGTGACCCCCAATCACCTGGATCGCCACGGCACACTGGAAGCCTACACGGCCGCCAAACGCCGCATCCTGGACTTCCAGGCTCCGCAAAACGTGGCCGTCTTGTGCCACGAGGATCCGGGCGCCTGGGCCCTGGCCGGGGCAGTCCGGGGCGGGCTGTCCAGCTTTGGTTTCAGCCAACCGCCGCAAGGGCGCGGCGCCTGCCTGCAAGACGGCTGGGTCAACCTGGTCGCAGACGGCCGGGCCAGCCCCGTGCTGCCACAGGCCGAGGTCCGCCTGCGCGGGGATCATAATTTGATGAACGTCCTGGCGGCCTGCGCTATCGCCGGCGCCGCCGGTTTTTCACCCCAGGCCATGCGCACCGGTGTGCAAGGTTTCACCGGCGTGCCCCATCGCCTGGAGCTGGTGCGCGAGCTCAACGGTGTGGCCTGGTACAACGATTCGATTGCCACCGCCCCCGAGCGCACCATGGCTGCCATCCGCGCCTTCAGCGAACCGCTCGTTTTGCTGCTGGGCGGCCGGGACAAAGACCTGCCCTGGCAATCGCTGGCGCAGCTGGTCCACGCACGCGTCGATCACGTCGTCGTGTTTGGCGAAGCTGCCCCCAAAATTCTCGCCGCCCTCGGGACGGTCACAGCCGGCCAGCGCCCCTATACCCTGGAGCGCTGTGACAGCCTGCAAGAGGCCATCCAGGCCGCTGCCAACGTGGCCGAGGCGGGGGACGTCGTTCTGCTCTCACCGGGCGGGACCAGTTTTGATGCGTTCAAAGATTTCGAAGAACGCGGGGAGTATTACCGGAAATGGATCACACAGCTTACGTAAAGCCTGCCGGGGCGGCCCGCCCCATCCAGAAACCACGTCCCTTGCAGCTGGGGTTCGACGTCCCTATGGTGCTGGTGGTGGTCAGCCTGACCGTGATCGGGCTATTAATGGTTTATTCGGCCAGCTGGAACTACACCCTGCGCAATGGAGAATCGGCTAGTTATATCCTCAATCGCCAGATCATGTGGGCCCTGGTAGGGGGGGCGTTGGCCGCACTCCTGACCTTTATCAACTATCACTACTACCAGCGCCTGGTGGTACCCGCCATGGCCGTTACCATGGTCCTGCTGCTGGCGGTTTTGTTCATCAACGACAATAACACCGGCCCGACCCGCACCCTGTTCAACGGGTCGATCCAGCCCTCCGAGCTGGCGAAACTGACCATCATCATCTATTTGTCGGCCTGGTTGTACTCCAAGCGGGACGTGTTGAGCAACATCTCCTTCGGCTTGTTGCCCATCATGGTCATCCTGGGCATTACCGCCGGCCTGATCCTCCTCGAGCCGGACCTGAGTGCGGCCGCCACAGTGATCATGCTGGGTGGACTGCTCTTCTTCCTGGCTAACGGAGAGCTGCGCCAGATCGTCCTGGTGCTGGTGGTGGTGTGTTTGCTGGGCGCCCTGGTCGTCAACATCAGCGACACCGGCCGCCAGCGCTTCACCGACTACGTCATGGGCTTGCAGAGCCCGGAAGACGCCTCCTACCACGTACGCCGTTCCATGGAAGCCGTGGTGCGCGGCGGGGTGTTTGGAGTAGGCATCGGAAAAGGCACTACCAAGTTCACCGGGTTGCCCGTGCCCTGGACAGACAGTATCTTTGCCGTAATCGTCGAGGAGACCGGGCTGTTGGGGGGCACGGTCATCATCCTTTTGTATCTGTTCTTCTTGTGGCGCGGCCTGAAAATCGCCCAGCGCGCCCCAGACATGTTAGGCAAGTTATTGGCGGCCGGGGTAACCCTGTGGGTCGCCCTGGAGGCCCTGATCAACATCGGCGTGATGGTCAACGTCATTCCATTCGCCGGAAATGCCCTGCCCTTTATGAGCGCGGGTGGCTCCAACATGGTCACCACCCTGGCAGGCATTGGTATCTTATTGAGCGTATCACGTTCCAGCATCGCCGAGAAATCGGCCACGGAAGGGAGATCATTCGGTGCGGTTATTGATTTGCGCGGGCGGGACCGGCGGCGGGGTGTATCCCGCGGAAACCGTTCTGCAGGCTCTCGGAGATAAGGCGCACCCGGTGTTGTGGGTGGGCGCCCAGGGCGGCATGGAAGCCGACCTGGTAGCGCGTTTTAACGTGCCTTTCACCGCCATCCCGGCGGCCGGGGTGCACGGCGTTGGCCTGCGCGCTTTGCCCGGTAACGTCGCCCGCCTGGTACGGGGCTTCTTCGCCGCCAGTCGCATTCTGCGCCAGTTCAAGCCGGACGCCATCCTCTATACCGGCGGCTACGTGGCTGCGCCCGTGGCCCTGGCCGGGTGGCGGGTGCCTTCTCTGCTGTATGTTCCCGACATCGAGCCCGGACTGGCGCTTAAATTTATCTCGCGCTTTGCCCATCGCATTGCCGTGACCACGCCCGACTCGGCGCGATACTTCAACCGGCCGGTGACCGTGACCGGATACCCCATTCGCCCCGAACTGGCCGGCTGGGAACGCCACCAGGCCCGCCAGCACCTGGGCCTGGATGACCAACTCCCCGTGCTGCTCGTCTTTGGCGGCAGCAAAGGCGCCCAGACCATCAACCTGCCCTTGATCCGGGCCCTGCCTGAACTTTTACAACGCTATCAGCTCGTGCACATCAGTGGCACGTACACCTGGCCGCAGGTCGAACAGGCCCGCCAACAGCTTCCCGTCGATCTGGCCCGGCGTTACCACGCTTTTCCCTATCTGCACGACGACATGGGGGCCGCCCTGGCCAGCGCCGACCTGGTCGTCTCACGTGCGGGGGCCTCGACCCTCGGTGAGCTGCCTCACTTTGGCCTGCCGGCCATCCTCATCCCGTATCCCTTCGCCTGGCGCTACCAGAAGGTCAACGCCGAGTACCTGGCTGCCCACGGGGCAGCCGTGGTCCTGGAGAACGACCAGATTGCAGAACGGCTGGTGGCCTTGATTCACGAGATTCTCTCCAACCCCTCGCAGTTACGGGCCATGCAGGCTGCGATGCGGTCCCTGGCGTCTCCCGACGCCGCCCAACGGCTAGCCAGTGAGCTTGCATCCCTGGCCGGAGAACAGCAGCAAGTCGCAGCAGCAGGAGGAGAGGCATGATCGGTCTGGACATCCTCTTTTGGATTTTTGTCATCCAGTTCGCCATCATCGGTGTCATTCGCGGCTGGGCCAAGGAGCTGCTGGTTTCTTTCTCGGTGATCCTGGGCCTGTTTATCATCACGGTGCTGGAAATCTTCATTCCTTTCATCCACGAAAGCCTGGTCAATGGCCCGGTCACACCTCTGTTCTGGCTGCGAGCAGTCATCATCGCCGCCCTGGTATTCTTCGGGTACCAGTCGCCCAACATCGCCCGCCTGGCGGCCACCAACCGCTTTGCTCGCGAACGCTTCCAGGAT
This sequence comes from Chloroflexota bacterium, assembly GCA_012798515.1. GTDB lineage: Bacteria > Chloroflexota > Anaerolineae > Anaerolineales > Anaerolineaceae > JAAZNB01. Next base: position 10,071 of record JAAZNB010000185.1, on the reverse strand, counting down.
GCCCTGCTGGGCCTGTTCCTGGGCGCCTTGAACGGCTACCTGATCTTCGGCAGTATCTGGTTCTACCTCAACCAGGCCGCGTACCCGTTCCCCTTCATTACCGCGCCTGTGCCGGGCTCGGCCAGCGGCGATGCCGCCTTGCGGCTGCTCACTTTACTACCTCCGGAATTATTAGGCACGCCGGCGATCTACTTCGCCGTCGCCATTGCATTTGCATTCGTACTGGTGGTGTTTATCTGATGGAACACATTCACTTGATCGGCATCGGTGGTACCGGCCTTTCGGCCATCGCCCGGGTTCTGCTGGAGAGCGGACACCAGGTCAGCGGTTCTGACCGTGCCCTGTCCCCCCTGGCCAAATCCCTGGCAGATGTTGGCGTAACCGTCTACGTCGGGCACGCCGCCGAAAACGTCCGTGGCGCCGACCTGGTGGTGCGTTCCTCTGCCATCCGGGACGACAACCCCGAAGTCCAGGCCGCCCGGCAGGCCGGCATCCCCGTGCTCAAACGCTCCGAATTCCTGGGGCGTCTCATGGCCGGTAAACAATGCATCGCCGTGGCCGGCACGCACGGCAAGACCACCACCACGGCCATGCTGGCCTGGATTTACGCCCAACAAGACCAGGACCCCTCGTATATCATCGGCGGGGTCTCCACCAACCTGGGTAACAATGCTCACGCCGGAAAAGGCCCGGCCTTCGTCATTGAGGCCGACGAATATGATCGTATGTTCCTGGGCATGCAGCCCGACATCGCCGTGATCACTTACCTGGAACACGACCACCCGGACTGCTTCCCCACCCCACAGGATTACCGCCAGGCCTTCGTGGAATTTGCCGGCCGGGTACGCCGCGGCGGCAGTCTCCTGCTGTGCGCCGACAACGCCGGCGCCGCCGGCCTGAAAGCAGATCTGCCCGGCGGGATCAACGTGCTGACCTACGGTGTCGATCCCAATGCCAGTTACCAGGCCATCAACCTCTCGGCCAACCGCCAGGGTGGCTTTACCTTCACCGCCGTGCACCATTCCCCGGCGGGAAACGAGCAAATGCTGGGAGAAGCCGCACTGGCCGTGCCCGGGATGCACAACGTCCGCAATGCCCTGGCCGCCCTGGCCGTGGCGCACCGTGGCGGCCTGTCCCTGCGCAAAGCGATCACCGCCCTGGAGTCCTTCTCGGGCACCGGACGGCGTTTCGAGGTACTGGGCGAGGCCAGTGGGGTCGTGGTGGTCGACGACTACGCCCATCACCCCACGGAGATCCGCGCCACCCTGGCTGCCGCTCGCAGCCGCTACCCGCAACGCCGTATCTGGGCCGTCTGGCAGCCCCATACCTATTCGCGCACGCGCTCGTTGATGAACGAATATGCCAACGCCTTCAGCGATGCCGACCGGGTGGTGGTCACCGAAATCTATGCTGCCCGTGAAAAGATGGAAGATTTTTCTTCGGCTCGCATCGTGGAAGACATGCAACACCCCGGGGCGGTCTTTCAGGCCAGCCTGGCAGATGCCAGCCGCTATTTATTGGAAAACGTGCGCTCTGGCGACGCAGTCTTCGTCCTCTCGGCCGGAGACGCCGACCAGGTCAGCGCTCAGGTATTATCGAGCTTACGGGAAAGGGAAAAACACCATGGCTGAACAGAAAAAACGCCACTACGAGGCCCAGCTGCAGGCCAATACGGCTGCCAGGCTGGTCCGCAATCCATCAGCCTCCGCCGGACGGCCGCGGCACACCTCGCCGCTCAACGCCCCGCAAGGCGCCGACTTTCCCAAGCTGGAGATCGTCCAGCGCCTGATTGAATTCTTCAAAGTCGTGGAACCCGAGGACTGAATGCCCTTGACCCCTGCCCCGCTGCCCCTCGAAGCCCTGCGTTCAGCTTTTGGCGCCCGCCTCAAGCTGAATGTGCCCCTGTCGCGTTACACCACCGCACACGTCGGTGGACCGGCAGAGGCCTTCCTGGTTGCCAACAACCGTGATGAGCTGGCAGAGACGGTGCAGCAGTTATGGGCCCTGGGCGCGCCTTTCCGCGTGTTCGGCAGTGGGTCGAACATGTTGGTCAGCGACGCCGGCCTGGCCGGTGTAGCGGTGATCAACCGCGCTGCTCACGTCGAATTCGTCACCGGGGAGGCCGCAGGCGCGCCGTACGTGCTCGCCGAATCTGGCGCCAACCTGGGCGGTGTGGCCCGCAAAGCAGCTCTGCATGGCCTGAGCGGTATGGAATGGGCCGCCACCATCCCGGGCACGGTAGGCGGCGCCGTATATGGCAACGCCGGGGCCCACGGTGGAGACGTGCAGGGCAGCCTGTCCCTGGCAGAGATCTTGCATCCTCAATATGGTAGGCAGACCTGGTCCTGTGACCAACTCGAATACCAATACCGTTCCAGTAACTTGAAGCGGCTGCACATCCCGGCAGTGATCCTGTCGGCGCAGATCAGGTTGGCCCACAGCACTACACAGGACGTCAAAGCTCGTATGGAAGCCAACGCTGCTCACCGCCGCCACAGCCAGCCACCGGGGGCCAGCCTGGGATCCATGTTCAAGAACCCGCCCGGCGATTACGCCGGCCGCCTGATCGAAGCCGCCGGGCTGAAAGGCACCCGCATGGGAAGGGTAGAAATCAGCCCTGTGCACGCCAATTTCTTCGTTGCCGGGGAAGACGCCACCGCCGGCGACGTCTGGAGCCTGATCCAGATGGTGCGCCAGACCGTCGAGGAGAAGTTCGGGGTGGCACTGGAGCTGGAGATCGAATGCGTAGGCCGTTGGAACGAAGCAGATACGGCCTCAGGAAAATCACATTAGCGGAGACGTCATTTTGGCACAAAACGAAAAGATCCGGTTAGGCATACTGTTTGGGGGCAGGTCGGGCGAGCATGAGGTCTCTCTCATGTCGTCCAACTCCGTGTTTAAAGTATTGGACCCCAAACGCTATGCTGTTACCCCGATCGGAATTACCAGGGAAGGCCACTGGGTGGTAGGGGAGAACATCTGGCAGGCGCTGGGCTCCGGGAATACACAGTCCCTCCGCCGCGCCGTCCTGCTGCCCGAGCCCAGGTCGCGCACACTGTACGTCCAGGAAATGCGCGCCGGGCAGAACGTCTTGACCCCCTACGTGGACCTGGACGTGATCTTCCCCGTCTTGCATGGCACCTTTGGAGAAGATGGCACCCTGCAAGGCCTGTTCGAGATGATCGACGTCGCCTACGTCGGAGGAGGCGTGTTGGCCTCGTCTGTAGGCATGGATAAAGCGCTTTTCAAAGATGTAATGCGTGCAAACGACATACCTGTGGTAAATTCAATTTTAGTTACACGCAATGAAATTGAAAAGCATATCGAGAAGGTCCTTGCCCAGGCCGAGAACGTAGCCGCCTACCCCTTGTTCGTCAAACCCGTCAACATGGGTTCCTCTGTAGGCGTGAGCAAATGCCGCAACCGCCCCGATCTATTGGAAGGCCTGATGGACGCTGCCCAATACGACCGGCGCATCTTGATCGAACGCGGCGTCAACGCCCGTGAAATCGAGGTCAGCGTGCTGGGCAACAGTGACCCCATGGTTTCGATCCCGGGCGAAATCGTGCCCGGGGAAGAGTTCTACAGTTACACGGCTAAATACGCCGAAGACAGCCAGAGCCTTTTAGAAATCCCCGCCCGACTGGACCCGGCTTTGACTCGCAGGATCCAAGACCTTGCGTTGCAAGCTTACCGCGCCATCGATGGCGCCGGTATGGCGCGCGTGGACTTTTTACTGGACAAAGACAGCCAGGAAGTATTTATCAGTGAGGTCAACACCATTCCTGGTTTTACCCAGATCAGCATGTATCCCAAACTGTGGGAAGCCAGCGGGATTCCTTACCCGCAGCTGATCGACCGGCTGGTAGACCTTGCCTTCGAGCGCAAAGCCGAACGTGACCGGACGGTTTACCAGTATGGGAGGTCTAAATGAAAGATTCGAGTGGGGTGGGACAGTCTCGCTCTGAACAGGTGCGCCAGCGGCGCACCCAGAATGGTCGCGAGCGTGCCACCCATGCGGCAAACAAAATCCGCTATGCCGCAGACGCGCCTACCATCCTGGTCCGTGGAAACGTAGGCACGCCGGTGATCCAGCGCGCACAGAGCCACCCGCGCCGCCAGTACACCATCCCCCTGGGCAGCCCGGGGGCAGAAATGCTGCTGCCGGCCGTGCCCAACGTGCGCGTCGGCTGGCGCCTGTTCTCGGGTTTCATGACCGTTGCGCTGGGCATCGTGATGTACTTCTTCTACAACATGCCCTTCTTCCAGATCTCCGCCCCGGAGATCACCGGCCTGGAACGCGTCAACGCCGGTGACATCGAGCAGGTCATCGACGTCAATCACACCTGGGTCGTGCTGGCCGATCCCCAGGCCATCCAGGCCAGTCTGGAAACGGCCTTTCCCGAATTGACCGATATCCAGGTCAAAGTCGGCCTGCCGGCCAGCCTGGCCATCTCGGTCAAAGAACGCCAACCGGTACTGGCCTGGCAGTATCAGGACGAAACCGTTTGGATCGACGCCGAGGGCGTCATCTTCCCGCCCCGCGGCGAAGGCGTCGCTCTGTTGACCGTCCAGTCGAGCACGCCCCCGCCCCTCCAACCGGTTATCGAGGAGGAGACGGCCGGTGAGCCCGGTCAATCCGGCGAGACCGTGGAAAGCGCAGACAGCGCCGAACCGGCTACCAACGATTGGAAACAAGGGCTTGTGGATTTATCATTGATCAATGCTGCGATCAAGTTAAACGAGAAACTGCCGTCCAACAACATACTGGTATACAATGAACAGGATGGCTTTGGGTGGAACGACAGCCGTGGATGGAATGTCTACATTGGCGCGACCCTGGACGACCTGGATGTGAAACTGGCGATGTACGCAACGATCGTCGATCAGCTCACCCAACAGGGCCTGCAACCCAAAATGATCAGTGTTGAATTTATGCATGCACCTTTTTACCGCATGGAGTAGCAGGCATTATGGAAGAACCGGTTGTTGTCGGAATTGACATTGGCACCACAAAAGTATGCACACTGGTCGCACGGGTCGAGGGCGAACGGGGTTTTCGCATTTTGGGCGTAGGCATCGAGCCCTCGCAAGGGATACGTAAAGGTACAATTGTTGATCTATCTGCCGCTTCACAATCGATTGCCCGCTCGGTGGAAAAAGCACAGCGTTCTTCCGGGCTGGAAATCACCTCAGCCCTGGTCAGCCTGGCCGGTTCTCATGTGGCATCGGTCAACAGCCGGGGCGTGGTCGGCATCTCAGGCGGCATCATCGACCAGGACGACGTCGCCCGGGCGCTGGAATCGGCTCAGGCAGTCGCCATCCCGCACAATCGCGAGATCATCCACGTGATCCAGCGCGGTTTCACCGTGGACGGGCAGGATGGCATCCGCATGCCTATCGGCATGCACGGCTACCGCCTGGAGGTGGAAGGCCACATCATCACCGCCGCGGCGGCCACCGTAGAAAACCTGCGCCAATGCGTGCAGGCCTCCGGCGTCCAGGTCTCGCAGTTTGTGCTCAACCCCCTGGCCTCGGCCGAGGTGGTGCTTTCGGAGACGGAACGCCAGATGGGTACCGTGGTGTGCGACATCGGCGGTGGCACCACCGATATGGCTATTTACATCGACGGCGACGTGTGGCACACAATGGTGCTGGCCGTTGGCGGCAATCACGTCACGTCAGACATCGCCCACGGCCTGCGCCTGGCATTATCGCAGGCCGAAGAGATCAAGAAACAGTACGGTTATGCGATTGAAGCCGAGATCGACGACAACGACACCTTCACGACGCGATCTTTCGGCGAAGAACAGGCTGTGCAAATCAGCCGCAGAGATCTGGCCCACATCATCGAGGCTCGCGTCGAAGAGATCTTTCAATTGGTGCTTCAGGAGATTAAACGCTCTGGCTACGATGGCCTGCTGCCGGCGGGGATGGTGCTCACCGGTGGGACCAGCCTGCTGCCGGGAATTCGTTCCCTGGCCAGCCAGGTGCTGGGCCTGCCGGTGCGCATCGCCCGGCCCGAAAACCTGTACGGCCTGGTCGACCAGCTCGATTCTCCTGCGTATTCGACCAGCGTTGGCCTGCTTTCCTGGGCCATGCTGATGAGCGAGACCTCCCCGGCCCCACGCAGAAGCTCGTGGAAAGGCGGGAAGGCCATCGATTGGGACACTCTCCGGAGTTTTTTGAGGCGTTTATTACCTTGACCAATGGGGAAAATTTTTCTTTTGCATGTTATTAATGATGTCGTTGGATAAGAGTGGAGGAAAAAGATGGACCTGATCAACCAAGCACAATCCGAATCGTTTGCCCGCATCAAAGTAGTTGGTGTGGGCGGTGGCGGGTGCAATGCCGTGAACCGCATGATCGAGGAAGGCATGCAGGGAATCGAGTTCATTGCAGTCAACACCGATGCCCAGGCGCTGCTGCTGTCGAAAGCAAGTACCCGCGTGCGTATCGGCGACAAGGTCACTCGCGGCCTGGGCGCCGGCGGGAACCCCGAGGTCGGGCGAAAGTCGGCCGAGGAATCTGCCGAGGAGCTCTACGAAGTCCTCAAAGGCAGTGACATGGTTTTCGTCACGTCCGGCCTGGGCGGCGGAACGGGCACCGGGGCAGCCCCCATCGTGGCGCAAATCGCCAAAGAAGTCGGGGCGCTGACCATCGGCGTCGTCACCCGCCCGTTTACTTTCGAGGGCTCCCGTCGCCAGCAGTCGGCCGAGCAAGGCATTTCCAAGCTCAAAGAGCAGGCCGATACGTTGATCGTTATCCCCAACGATCGTCTGCTCCAGATCGTCGACAAGCGTGCCAGCCTGCAAGAGGCCTTCCAGATTGCCGATGACGTCCTACGCCAGGGTATCCAGGGTATCTCCGAGCTGATCACCGTGCCCGGCCTGATCAACCTGGACTTCGCCGACGTGCGCGCCATCATGTCCGAAGGCGGCGCAGCCCTCATGGCCGTGGGCCGCGCTTCCGGCGAGGACCGCGCCCGTGTGGCGGCCGAGATGGCCATCTCCAGCCAGCTGCTGGACATCACCATCGACGGCGCCCGTGGTATCCTCTTCAACGTCACCGGCGGTTCTTCGCTGACCCTCTTCGAGGTCAACCAGGCCGCGGCCATCATCAAAGAGACGGCACACCCCGACGTCAACCTGATCTTTGGCGCCGTGATCGACCCCTCGATGAACGACGAACTGCGCGTGACCGTGATTGCCACCGGTTTCGACCGCGCCAACGTCAATATGCGCACTTCCACGCCCGTGAACCGCTCGGTCGACGCCCAGTCCGGCCAGCACGCTCGCCCGGGCGACAAAGCCGAACGTCCGGTCACCCACAGCCAGCCTGCCCCGGCGGAATTCCAGCCGCGGGTGATGAATACCGACGACCTGGACATCCCGGCTTTCTTGCGCAACCGGACGCAGCGCTAGAGGGACGGTCTGGAAGCAGGCTAAAATCGATTAGCGGTATCACATCGCTGCTCAGAATGGAACCCATCCATCCCTGATCCTTACAGGTTTCCGGATTGGTTCTGCGGGGTCGCCTGCACCCAGGAGTAGTGTGGTTTGATTGTGCTTATGATCAGTGTTTGCAATGAAATTAAAAAAGCACGGCTGCCCAGGCAGCCGCGCTTTTTTGATATCCGTTTCATGCCCCTGTGCGGGCAGTCCCACTTTCTACCCGCCCGGGGGAGAATCATTGTTCCGCCGGCGGCCGTCTCTGCCATCCCCTGCCTAAACGCGCCACTTGGCCTGGTCCACCTTGGACAGCGCCACGGCCTGGCGGAAGACCGAAACAATAAAGAAAAAGAACATCAGGATAGCAATGGCAATCATCACCACGTCGTAGAACGAATACACCCCAAAAGGCAGGGTGATATTGGGATTACCCACGAAAAAGACCAGCGTGTTGATCAAAATACCCATCAGCCGGATCTCGGTGGGGCCCAGGCCGGCAAAGGACAGCTTGAACACTCCATCGACGCAGGTGTTGATGTACACCAGGCAGGACAACATCAGGTAGCCGATCAACACCAGGCAGGCGGTCTCGAAATACAGATAGGGCGACAGGCCCATACCCAGGAATACGATCACGATATTGAACGTGTCGATGGTGTGATCGATAAAGAAGCCGTAGCGTGGCCGCTCGATCTTGCGATAACGGGCTAACGTGCCATCCAGGCTATCTCCAAACCAGTTCAAAAACAGGCCAAAACTGGCCACCCATAAGAACAGATTGCTGTAGTTCGATAACCAGTAACTGGCCGCCAGCAGCACGGCGGCAAACGTGCCTACGATCGTCAAAATATCTGGCGTTACCCAGGCCGGCATGTGACCGGCCAACCAGTGTAAAGCAGGTTGTTCTATCGGACCCAGAACATGCTCATTTACTCTTTTGTGATCAATACTTTTCTCTGCCATGAGGAATCCTATGCAACTTATTTAATTTCTTCAACGAGAATCGCCGTCCCGGTTGGGATTCACGACAACCGGGCTGGCGGCTGCGTTCAGGCGCGCGCCCAGGGAATCTCGTCCTTCACCTCGGGCCAAACGGGATAATACATCGCCCACTGGTGAGGAGCCCTGCGGATGAAGCCTTCTGCCTCGTGCAAGAACCGCTCGGTATTCTCGATTAAAGCCCGTGGAAGGTCACTTAAGTGGACTGGGCTGATCAAATCGGAGCTATCCAGAAGATACGTACCATCAGCATTGGTGTGACAGGCCACGACGGCCACCGGCACGTCCATCTTTAACGCCAGGCGTGTATAGGCCACCGGCAACATCGCCTTGTGAGAGAAAAACTGTACCGGGTAATTAGAATCCGGCAGCGGCCGGTCCAGGCCGGTCAATACGGTACCCCCGGCTTGCAGGCGCTCACGTGCCTTTTGGAAAGCCGAAATAGACATTGGCGTCACTTCCAGGTTATTCAGGGAACGGATCTGGTTCTGCCACTGGTAACTATCGTTGGGGTTGGGGTAAGACAACACCTGGAAATCCAGGCCTCGCAGCGCCATAGCCCTGCCGCCCAGGTCGAAGTTGCTGGTGTGCGGGATGACCATCAGCGTCGGATTGGTCCCGCTGCGACAGCGTTCCAGTAAGGTTTCGAATTTGGGAGAAAACCGCACCAGGGATAAAAGGCGTTCCGGGCGGGTGAGGTTGTGGTAGAAATCGAACAGACATCTACCACTGGCCCGGAAGGTGTCGATCACCAGCTGGTCCAGGCGTTTTTTGTCGAGCTGGCCCTGGTGTACAACCCATTGGTTAGAATGCACGGCTTGAACCATGGACATCCGCTTTTGCTTGGCAATCAAGGTCGCCACCGCGTCTGATATCCAGTACCCAATCTTTTTGGGAAAACTGCGCCCTAAAGTAAGCGCTAAGCCGACTCCGAACCTGCTGTTGATAATATCCTGTGAGATCATGTTAGTTTGATATACGAGTTTGATTTACTCAGGCATTCGCTTTGGTTTTAAAACTCCACCAATGTAACCCATCCCCTCACTTGACGTAGTTTTGAGAGCGACCCCGGCTTGGTGCATCCATTATAGCATGACCCCACCCCCTGGTGGAGGGAACCCACCCATTCCACCAGGGTAAACCCATCCAACCATTTTATCTATGAAATGTGCTGTCACCTACCCCTGAATCCCCGCCCTCAAGAGCGGGGACTTTAAATGGCTGCTGGCGGCGGCTAACCTCGCTACGCCTCGTCCAGCGCAACGGGGCGCCGCAAGGGCGTGGACAGAATGATAGCCGTGGATGTCGAGCCAAACGGGCTCAGCCGCCCGATGACCTGCTCCAGGGCCAGCGTAGACCCGGCCGCCACGTGCAGGATAAACGCGTCTTCGCCAGCTACGTGATGGCATTCCAACACTTCAGGCAAGCCCTCCAGCATGGCCAGCAGGCGCGGGTACCGCTCGGGCGGGGTACGCAGGCGGATAAAGGCCTGGACAGGCAGCCCGGCGCGGGCCAGATCCACGTCAGCGTGATAGCCGCGGATCAGGCCACCTTCTTCCATGCGGCGCACGCGCTCGGCCACCGCCGGGCCGGTCAGGCCGACCTGGCGCCCCACCTGGGT
>JAAZNB010000184.1 GCA_012798515.1 Chloroflexota bacterium | reverse complement strand
TGCTTCAAGAGTGTTTCGATCAGGCTTACAATGGCGTGGATGTATTCGTCGTGGGGGATATTCTCGAAAGGGATTTCCATTTCGTATAACAGGTTACCGCCGATATCCGCCACTGCCCCGAACATCGTTCCCCCACCCAGGTCGATACCTACGACTGCGTTTTCCCGTGCGTTAAATTCCAACAACGGGCGCCGGCGCCCTCCCGAGAATTCTTTTTCCTCCGTAGGCCGGACGAAACCCAGCTCGATTAATTCATCCACGATACGCATCACCGTGGGGAGGCTGATGCCCAATTGTTGGGCAATGTAGGTTCGCGAGGTTGGCGATTGGCTACGGATAATCTCAAGTATCGCCGATTTATTGATGGACTTCATCCCTGAAGAGGTCACAATCCGGTACACAATAATTTCTCTCCTTGTCCGAAACCCGTTATTCTGGCGCCATATCCAACAGATTGCCCGCCCTTTTCGAGCCGTGATCGCCCAGGCGCAAGCTTAGATCTATACCACACCGATCCTTTCCGGCGCCGGTCAGAAAAACCACGGCCACACCGGAAAGGATCGTTCATATGTCATGCCCCCCAGAAAACCGGTAAACTCAACCGCCAAAAAAATCCCGTTCTAACATATCACACAGGCAGTGATAAAGCTTGATGTGCCATTCCTGAATCAAGTCCGTCCGGCTGGCCGGCGCTCGCACCACGATATCGCAATATGCCGAGAGACGGCTATCCTTCTCCCCGGTGAACAGGATGGTCGTCGTCCCCAGGGCACGCGCCACTACGGCTGCCTGGTACACATTATACGCCTTCCCACTGGTACTGATCCCGATTAACACATCCCCCGGCCGTTGCAGGCTATTCAATTCCTGGGCGGCAGCCACACTGCGCGCCTGGTAATCGTTATCCACTGCACTGGATAGGACCGTGTTAATCCCTAATACGACCGCCGGTAGCCCACCTTCCAGGTTGCCGGCCAGGTCTTCGCCACCCGGCTGGGTAGCCAGGCGCGTCTTTATCCGCTCCGTTAGCGGCCGCGGGCGATTGAAGGCTTTCAACAGCTCGCCGGAGATGTGCTGCGCGTCGGACATGCTGCCCCCATTGCCGCACAAGAAGAGCGTTCCTCCTCGCTCGAAACTCTCGGCCAGCACAAAATATGCTTTACACAGGCTGGGAATGGCCCCTTGCAGGGCAGGCTCCCGGGAGAGCAATTCCTTCACCGCCTGGGCAGCCAGAGGAGAGCGGGATGCGACCCTGTCGAGCGCCGGGCTTACACCATCTGGTGATTTCCACAGGGACTCCTGGCGAAACGACCGCCCACCGGTCCGGGCACAGATCTCTCGGTGCAAATTGGGGATGGTAGCCAGGTGATCGCCCTGAAAATGATAGCCAAAGCCATGGAGTGAAGTCGGCCGGTTGACGATATTTTTCCGCGGCCGGTAATAATATTCCGTGGTGTCTTTGCCCACCGGGGAACGATAATCCTTCCCCAGCGGCATCAGGTCGAAATTCGCTGTGGTCAAACCTTGCACAGAATAACCCTGGTTGCGGGTAATCGAGACTGCTTTCAAGAAAACTTCGGCTCCCGTCACCGCGGACCCGAAGTTCAGAAAGACGCCTTTTTCCAGTTCTGCCACAGAGGCACAGAACACTTTAAAATCGGTCCCCGTGGCCATCCCCAGGATGCCAAAGTCGCAATCAGGATGTTGGTGGATGATATCCGCCCCGATTGTGACGTGCACGGTGAACGGGACGCCTAACCGGTAAGCCTGGTACAAGACGCTGTACTGGCGATAAGGGAACTCTTGCTCGGTAATGAAACGTCCCAGCGCTTCACCATATCCCAGTCCGTCTTGGACGCCCAGACGCAGGGCCCGGTTCATCAGTGCTCCGGTCTCTTCCGCCATCCCAAAAGACCCATCCTCGATGCTGGTTGCCACATCTTCGCTGGTTTCACCGATCATGGCCAGCTCGAAGTCGTGAATGGACACAGAACCGTTGCCGGCAACGTGGGTAACGATGCCCCGTTCCATTAAATCGATCAACACCGGCCCCAGGCCAGACTTGATGACATGCCCACCCATCATCCAGATCACCGGCCGGCCGGCTTGCCTGGCTTCCAGGATCTTCTCAATCAGTAATGGAAATTCAGGGTTCTCGAACGGGCGCGGGACGTCACCCGGTTTGACCAGGTCCGCCAGTTTCACCAGGTTATGGCGTTCTCGGATGGGATAAGTTTTGACTTTACGCAGATCGATAAAAGGATACGGCACGTCGACTCCTTCACATCAGGGCATTGAACAACCAGGACGTGCAGCCCCGATGGGATACTTGAGGCCGTTGTCCCCACATTCTATTTAATAACGCTTCTCTCGCCTGCTTGTAGGCAGGCATCCGGCCCGGAGAGTGGTCACCCGGGCAGTGATTACCCCTTGACCGAACCGGCCATCAACCCGCGAATGAAATAGCGGCTCAACAAAACGTACACCAGCATGGTCGGCAGGGCAGCGATCAACGAACCTGCCATTTGCACGTTCCATTCGACAATGTACGAACCGGCCAGGTTATTTAAAGCCACGGTGACCGGCTGCACACTCGGATTGGAAGTGACGATCACCCCGAATAGGAAATCGTTCCAGATGGAAGTAAACTGCCAGATCAACACCACCACAAATCCCGGCATGGAAATCGGGAATAAGATGCGCCGGTAAATCCCCAACAGGTTGGCGCCATCTACCATGCCGGCCTCCACCAGATCGGTGGGTATCTCGGTGTAATAATTACGGAAGATCAGTGTGGCAATGGGCAGGCCGTAAATCACATGGATCAAGATCAGGCCGCCAATCGTCCCATAGGCGGGCACAAACCCGGCCAGCCAGGCCGGCAGCCAGGAGAAGAAACCCGCTACGTGCCAGGATTGGATGGCCTCATGGATTGGCCCCGTGTATCTGGTGAGCCACTGTAAGACCCGCACGATGGGGATCAACACACTTTGATAGGGAATGAACATCCCGAACAAGAGCATCGAGAACAGTACGTCCGATCCACGGAATTTCCATTTCGAGAAAATGTAACCGTTGATCGACCCAATAAAGGCGGACAACAACGCTGCCGGGATGGTCAGCCAGATGCTGTTCATGAAATTCTCTTGCAGCCCCCGGTAGCCTTCTTCCGCGCTGCCCGACCATGCCTGTGAAAACGATTCGAGACTGAACGACGTTGGCAGCTGCCACATCGTGGACAGGCTTACTTGCTGGTAAGATTTAAACCCGGTGATGACCAGGAGATAAACCGGCATCAGGAAATAAGCAGCGGCAACGAACAATAGAAAATAGATAATGATCCGGTCCAGGCGGAATGCTTTTTTGCCGCTGTTCATCTTTCCACCTCTTTCCTATAGCTGCTGACCAGGTAAGGGATTACCAGGATCGCCACCAATACCAGCAGCACCATGGCAATCGCAGCGCCTTGGGCAAAGCGATTGCCGCGGAAGGTCGTATCGAACATGAACAAAGCCGGGACGTCGGTGGAAAAACCCGTACCAGGCCCGGTCATGGAAACAACCAGGTCATAGATTTTCAAGGACATGTGCCCGAGGATAATAATTGCGCTGAGTGTAATGGGGCGCAGCAACGGGACAATGATGTTGCGGTAAATTTCAAATTCGTTCGCCCCGTCGACCCTGGCAGCTTCTTTCAGTTCGTCCGGAATCCCACGCATGCCTGCCAGGTAGAGCGCCATAATATAACCTGCCATCTGCCAGGAAGCGGCGATCACGACCGCTTTAATACCAATACTCGGGTCGGTATACCACCCACTTTTGAGGAATCCTAATCCAACCGCATCCAGTAACATGTTCACGCCCAGGGGCCCGGTTTCTACCGTACCTGGGGAGAGTAGCCAGCGCCAGATGACACCCGTAACGATGTAGGAGATCGCCATGGGGAAAAGAAAGATATTGCGGAATATCGATTCGCCTTTTACCTTTTGTTCCAACAACACGGCCAGGAAGAAACCGGTCAAAATGGTTAAAATCACGAATAATACGGTAAACACGAGCGTATTCTGCATATCAATCGTAAAGCGTTGGTTCTGGAATAACTTGGTATAGTTTTCAAAGCCCACAAGAGAAAAATCGGGGGTCAGCTTTTTCCAGTTAGAAAAAGAGGCATACCCGGTAAAGCCAATAAAGCCATAGATAAAAATGAACATGGCAATAATTGTGGGCAGAACCAAAGCGATAGATATTGCGCGGTCTTTTCTTGTATGTCGCATGGGCACATACTCCAAAAAAGGAAGGCAGCTCCGTAAAGGAGCTGCCTTTTGAATCAGGTTTGGTTTATTCGCAGATACCCGCGTCGGTGCACAGGCCGGCCAGAGCCGCCTGCGTGCCTTCTACATCACCACTGGAGACGAACAGGGTGAGGGTGTCTTTGAAGTCGGTTGCCCAGCTTTCGTACGCAGCCGCGCCATGCACCACACTCGGCACGATGGAGTCCACTTTCCAGTCATCCATCGCCGAGGAGAGGTAGTCGTAGGTCTCGGGGACTGCTTTGAAGGCTTCGGGGTCGCAATCGGTGCGAGCGCAGATCGAACCCTTCTTGGGGTTGAAGGCTTCCTGACCTTCCTTCGAGCCAGAGACTTCCAACCACTTCATCGCGCTGTCCGCATCCGGAGCACCCTTCGGCAGAGCGAAGGAGTCCGAGAGAGCCACGAAGATGCCATCGCTGCCAGGAGTAGGCGCCCAGCCGAAATCGCTGTAGCTCTTGCTGGCAAACCATCCGGCGGCCCAGTCGCCCATGATCATCATAGCAGCCTGGTTCTGCAGGATATATTCACCCGCGCTGTCCCAGGTCATCGCCGCATGATCTTCGTTGACATAGGTCATCATCTTCTTGAAGAAATTCAACGCATCGGTCACTTTCGGGTCGGACCAGGAAGTCTCACCCGTCCACAGACCACGATAGCCATCGGCGCCCAGGGTAGAGGCCAGCATGCCTTCAAATACGTGGGCAGCTTCCCAACCATCTTTGGTACCCATCGCCACAGGGATGATGCCTTTGGCTTTGAGGGCTTCGCACACCTGGAAGAATTCTTCTTCGGTGGTCGGAACGGTCAGGCCGTTCTCTTCGAAGACGGTCTTGTTGTACCATAAGACGTTGGAACGATGGATGTTCACCGGCATTGACCAGTAGTGACCCTGGTACTCCAGCATGGTCAGCAGGTCGGCCGGGAATACGGACGGATCGAACATGTCATCGAGGGGCTCGAGATAGGTTTCGGGGTCATATTTCTCAACTTCGAGACCAGCATGGACCTGGAAGCTATCCGGCGGATCCCCACCTTGTAAACGAGTGGCGAGAACTGCTTTGGCATTGGTTCCAGCGCCGCCAGCGACGGTAGCGTTGATGATTTCGACATCAGGATACATGCCGCTGTAAACATCAAACATCGCCTTGAGGCCCTCGGCCTCACCACCCGCGGTCCACCAGGAGAAGATCTCCAGTTTCGAACCCGTGGAAGCGGCTTCTTCCTCGGTAGCAGGCGCCTCAGTCGGAGCAACCTCTTCCTCGGCGGCTGGCGCTTCGGTCGGAGCAACTTCTTCTTCGGTAGCGGGCGCAGCGGGCACTGCGGTGGCGGCGGGCTGGCAGGCGGCCAGCAGCATGGAAGCCGCCAGCACCATTGCCATGGTTAAATACCAGAACTTTGACTTAGCCATCTTTCTCCTTCCTCATATAAACACGACATGTTTTGAGAATTGGCACTTGGTAATGCCTTTTGGGTGAAAACTTGGCCTTTCGAAAGGTTGGCTGATCTATTTCCCTCTCTTTATCACCTCCTGAGTGTTATTAGAAACAGGACTTTGCAATCCTGAATCATGCCCATAGAACGGTGAAGCGTAAAACAGATCGTAAACCTACCGGTGCATTGTCATTCTTATAGACCGGCAGCCAAAGTTACAGTGCAATCGTCGTCTCGGTTTCAACCGATGTAGACATCACTACCGCTATCCAAACTACGACAGTTGTATGGTGCAATGGATGTTTCGCATCCCCTATTTACTTCGACAAGGTCATCACTGTATGTGTGCGTAATAAAAGGTGAACTTTATTGATTTAGTCTAGCATGACAATGGGTAAAAAACAAGGGTATCCGAGATATTTACTTATAGTTAATAAGTATTTCAAGGTTCATCTTGATTTCGCACGTTTCCGCCAGTAAATTTAGGCAAAATCCGGTTTGTTTGCCCGCTTTTGCCCACTTCTTGGGCTGAAATGTTTCAAAAATGTAACACGGCTGTAATCACGATGTAACAGGCCTAGGCTATGATGGATGCCAGGTAAGGGAGGTATTCTGTGCATTCACCCATTGTTTCAAACCTGGATCAATTCAACCAGACGGCCTGCCAGAATCTGGATGAAGCTTTTACGTTAGCCTGGTATCTGACCGGCGACGAAGACGCCGCCGCGGAAACCGTACAAACTGCGCTAATGCAATCTTATGCCGCCAGGGACCAAGAGCACAACCTCCGGGTATCCATCTTCCAAAAAGTGATGCAGTACAGTCTGAAGACGTACCAAAACCATCGTGGGAAACAAAAACAGACTCATCCACAAACAGTGCCGCTGTTGATGAGTCTGCCTTTCCAGGAGCGTTGCGCCGCTCTACTGGTCGATGTGCTGAAAATGAATTACCAGGAGGCTGCCCACGTGATGGAGTGTTCCCCGAAAATGGTTGGCCGCTATCTGCTTCAGGCTCGCCTCTATCCCAACCAATTAGAAAATTAGACGTCGACCCCCAGAACCGTACGCACCAGGTTGCCTACGATAAATGAAATAGCTGCCACGCCCATACTGATGGTGACCATTTCCGTAAACCGGCGCTTGAACGATGCGTCTTTGGCCACGGAGATGTAATAATTAAATACTGCGATTACGATTATGGCGTTGATCAACGTCCATGCCAGGCAGATCAGATAATTACCCACCACCAGATATGGAAAAGTTAAGAAGAGAACGGTAAATATATATGCAATCCCGGTATACAGGGCAGATTTTCCCGGGTTCTGTTCGCCTTGTTCTGACTTTTGGGACAGGTATTCAGACGCAGCCATTGAGAATGAAGCTGAGATACCCGTAATCAACCCCGCCAGGGCCACCAGGCGGGTATTTTGTAATGCGAAAGTCAGGCCGGCCAATGCGCCGGTCAACTCCACCAGGGCATCGTTCAACCCTAATACGACAGAACCGGCATATTTCAATGCCTCTTCATCGATCATGTTGAACAGGATGTCTTCGTGCTCATCCTCTTCTTTGATGATGTCGTTCACCTCGGGAATTTCGTTCAGGATGGCTTCGGAATAATCCGTTTGCGCCTTTTCCTCGCCTTTCTCAAGCAGCTTGACGCTAAACGTCAAGCCCAGGAATCGCGCCAGCAGGGTATACAGCTGCACACGCGCCATGTTGGGTTTGATTTCCTGGCCGGTATAACTACGCCAGGTTTCGTAATGGTGCAGTTCTTCAACCGCAATTTTCTCAACTGCTTTGCGGTTGTGCTCGTCTTTGATGAATTTCGCGATACGCGAATACGCCAGATGGCTGGTAATTTCATCCTTCTGCATTAACAAGAGATGCTTCCGGACTTCAGGTGATACGGTTTTCGTTTCCATACATGTCCCTACAATTTACGATATCAATACAAATGCAAACATCTCCCTAAAGGAGAAACTGTCACATAATTGTGAGAAAAGTCCATCAATGAGACAAAATAATTTTACTGCATTTCTGGCTTCGTATCGGGCGAATTCCCCCCGAAACGCTTCTCTCCGATGAGGTACAGACTGATTGCCAGGCCAATCCACGCCCCCCACTGCACCCATCGCAGCGCCCCTTGTCCCTCGGCGCGAAATGGGTCCACAGCCAGTTGGGACAGTGCGCTCAATGCCACGTAAGTCAAAAAGATAATACCTGCCGGCCAGGCCTGCTTTTCTCCCCTCCGGCGCCGGCCCGGCCAGACGACCGCAACGACCACCGCCGCCAGGATAGTTTCATAGACCTGGGTCGGGTGGCGGCGGGTTCCCCACAAGTCGATTGACCACGGCAAATCCGCCGGGAGGCCATATGCTTCCCCGGATGCCAGGTGCGAGAGCCCCAATGCCAGCATAAAAACTCCCAAAAACGGGGTGAGTGCATCCAGAGTTTGCCAGCCGGCCAGACCAGTGCGCTGGGCATAGATCCAGGCCCCCAGGACGCCGGCCAACAATCCCCCACCCCAATCCATCATCACCGGACTGAGCGCGAATATACTGGCCGGGGATTGAAGAAAGGCGGCCGAATGCTGCACCGTGTAAAACAAGCGCGCTCCCACCAGCCAGGACAGCAGCCCCACCAATACCAGGTTGTACAGACGATCGGATCGTACAGGTGCCTGGTCCGCATACTTTTCGATCAAAGACAAGCCCAGCCACAATCCCAGGATCAAGATCAACCCGGGAGTTTGCAGCACCAGGGGGCCAACGTGGATGACCGGCAGCATTATCCCCCTCCTTGCAGCAGATCTAGAACCTGCGCTTCGATGTACGCATCTTCCAGTGGGCCACCTACCACCACGTTGCGAATGATACCGTCGCGGTCGATCCAGAACGTGGTGGGCAGGGCCTGCATCTGGTATAGCCGCGAGACTGAGCCATCTACGTCGAATAGAACCGGGAAGGTCAAACCATTGGTTACTGAAAATGCCGTGGCCGCCGAGCGGTCATCCTGCCAGGTAGCGTTAATCGCTAAAAAGACGACATCGTCCGTTTGGTAGCGAGCATACACGGATTGGAGCGCCGGCATCTCCGATTTACACGGCGGGCACCAACTGGCCCACAGGTTCAGCACGACCACTTTACCGCGCAAATCGCTCAGTCGATAGGCTGCCCCGCTGGCAGAGAACAGTTCGAAATCGGGTGCCGCAAATCCTTTTTGAGGGAGATATTTTGCCGTCTGAACCGGTTGCACCTTCCAGGTCGCCGTCCAGGCGATCCACCCCGCCGCCAGCAGCAATACGATCACGCTAAATAGACGCCATTGTCGCTTTGTTTTCAATGTAAGGCCTCCATCCACGCCAAATCATAACATGACTTTCATCACTCTTGACATAGATCACCATATTGGTTATATTACCATTATCCCCTCCCCCCGGGGAGGGGGGGAAAGTGAATTAGATGTATGCACAATAATGCAGAAGTCCTCAAGCGATTAAAAACGATCGAAGGCCATATTCGCGGCATTGAAAAAATGGTGGACCAGGACGTGTATTGTATCGACGTCATCCGCCAGATCCAGGCCGTCCAGGCTGCCCTTAACAAAGTCAGCAATCAAGTCCTGGAAGGCCATTTGAACAATTGCCTGATCACAGCCGTCCGGGGGGAGAACCCGGATGAACGGGTACGCGTTCTCAAAGAGATCAGTGAAATTTTCGAAAATGCCACAAAAGCTTGATCGGGCTGCAATCGTCATAATTTCCCATAAGGAGTAACCCATGGACACTCAAAAACTGAACATCCCCAATATCTCTTGCCACCACTGCGTGCACACCATTATCAATGAGCTCGAAGAATTGCCCGGCGTAAAATCCGTAGAAGGCGACGTGGCTACCAAACAGGTTTCCGTTACCTACGAAGCCCCGGCTACCATGGAGAAAATCAAGACTCTACTGGCCGAAATTAACTACCCGGTAGCTGCCTGAGCCTGCTCAGGCCTGGCGCCTGCCTTATCCACCCGGGACGCGAGCGCCGTGGCAGCCAGTTCGTTGCCCGCCTCGCGTCCTGATCGTAACCGGCCAATCACTGTTTTACTCGTAGGCTCACTGGTGATGACCGGTAACAGTAATTCCTGAACGTAAATTCTGGATCAGGGTCTCTCGGGAGAGATTGGTTTTATAAAGCCCCCTTGGAGATCCCCTCCTGAGCTGATTGTGTAAAGAAGTAAACACTATGAGTGAAACCAAACAAGTCATTCTACCTGTAACCGGGATGACCTGCGCCAATTGTTCCGCCACCATTGAGCGCAACTTGAAGAAAATGAACGGCGTCGATTCGGCCGCAGTCAACCTGTCTTCTGAGCGCGCCACGGTTGCATTCGACCCGAGCCTTTTGGGATTGGATGATCTGGTAAACCGGGTGCGCAAAGCCGGGTACGACATCGCCAGCGGCGAAGCCGACCTGGTCGTTCATCGTATGAGCGATGACAACGACGCTCGCCGCCTGGAGAAAGCCTTGCTAAAAACAGAGGGCATTCTGGAAGCCCAGGTCACTTACGCCAGTGAGCACGCCCGTATCCGTTATATCCCAACCGTGATCAGCCAGTCGGAAATTCGCCAGGCCATCGCTGTCGCGGGATTCGAAGCCGTCGAGTTGGAAGGCCAGGCCGAAGATGCCGAAGGGCAGGCCCGCCAGGCCGAGATTTCCCACCAGAAGAGACTCCTGCTAACCGGCATTGCCTTCACCCTGCCCTTATTCCTGCTTTCCATGAGCCGCGATTTCGGGTTGCTGCCCATGCAAATCGCCCACGCACCCTGGATGAACTGGTTGATGCTGGCCCTGGCCACCCCGGTACAGTTTTACGTGGGCTGGCAGTACTACGTGGGAGGATACAAAGCCCTGCGCAATGGTTCGGCCAACATGGACGTGCTGATCGCCATGGGCTCATCCGTGGCCTACTTCTATTCTCTGGCCATTATCCTGGGCCTGTTCTCCGGCCACGTCTATCTGGAGACTGCCGCAGTCATCATCACCCTGATTCGCCTGGGCAAGTTCCTGGAAGCGCGCGCCAAAGGCCGCACCAGTGAAGCAATCAAGAAGCTGATGGGCCTGCGCGCCCGCACAGCACATGTCTTGCGCGCTGGCGTGGAGACCGAAGTGGCGGCCGATGAAGTCGTCCTGGGCGATGTCGTCATCGTCCGGCCCGGCGAAAAGATCCCCGTCGATGGCGTGGTCATCGAAGGCAACACCTCTGTGGACGAATCCATGCTGACCGGGGAATCACTGCCGGTGGAAAAATCTTCCGGAGATACGGTGATTGGCGCCACCCTCAACAAGCAAGGCTTGATTCAGTTCGAAGCCACCCGGGTCGGCCGTGAGACTGCCCTGGCCCAGATCATCCGCCTGGTAGAAGAAGCCCAGGGCAGCAAGGCGCCCATCCAGCACCTGGCCGATCGCGTGTCGGCCATCTTCGTCCCGGCCGTTATCAGCCTGGCGGCCCTCACCTTCCTGGTTTGGTTCTTCCTCGTACCTCCGCCGCCCCTGGGTGCCGAAAATGGCGCTTTCACCCGGGCATTGATCAACATGGTAGCCGTTCTGGTCATCGCCTGTCCCTGCGCCTTGGGCCTGGCAACGCCTACCGCCATCATGGTCTCTACCGGCCGGGGTGCCGAACTGGGAATTCTTTTCCGCTCCGGTGAAGCCCTGGAACGGGCGGGCAGCGTACGCTGGATCGTCCTGGACAAGACGGGAACCATTACCCGCGGCCAACCGGCCGTGACCGACATCCTTACGGCTGAGTCGGACGCCGGAGCCGACGAGCTCTTGCGCCTGGCCGCCAGCGTCGAAAAAGGTAGCGAACATCCTTTGGGCGAGGCCATCGTGGCCGAGGCTGGCAACCGCGGTCTGGAATTGAGCCAACCACAAGGCTTCGCCGCCGTCTCCGGTTACGGCGTCAAAGCCGAAGTAGATGGACACCAGATCATGGTCGGCAACCTGCGTATGATGCAGGAGAATAATGTCATTCTCAACGGGCTGAAAACCAGTGTCGACCAGCTGCAAGGCCAGGCAAAGACCGCCATCTTGATCGCTGTGGATGGTTGCACCCAGGGTGTGGTTGGCGTGGCAGACACAGTCCGTGAGGGCTCACCGGAGGCCATTGCCGAGCTGCACCATATGGG
>JAAZNB010000768.1 GCA_012798515.1 Chloroflexota bacterium | reverse complement strand
TCCAGCGATGGCACCGGCCGCTTGCTTTGCAGGATCGACCACACGATGCCTGCAAACAACACAAGGACCACCAGCCAGCCGCCAATCCCCATATCCTGGTATTTCACGATCACCGGGGCGGCCAACAAGCTGACCATGTTTACGACTTTGATCATCGGGTTCAACGCCGGGCCGGCGGTGTCTTTCAAAGGATCACCCACCGTATCTCCCACGACGCCTGCCTTGTGCCGTTCGGAGCCCTTACCCGTGTTGGCTTCCAGATTACGGGGTTCGTCTTCGATGGACTTTTTGGCATTATCCCACGCGCCGCCACTATTGGACATGAATACTGCCAACAGCTGGCCGCTGAGGATGACACCCGCCAGGTATCCACCCAACGCCTCAACTTGCAGGATCATACCTACCAGGAGCGGCATTAACACTGACAACGTCGCCAACGGGATCAGTTCTTTTTGAGCCGATGCCGTCGAGATACCGACCACACGGGCGTAGTCCGGCTCGGTGGTGCCTTCCATGATGCCCGGCAGTTTGAACTGGCGGCGGACCTCATCTACAATCTGGCTGGCCGCACGCGACACCGCCCGGATGGAAAGAGAGCTGAACAGCCATGGGAGCGCCCCACCCAACAGGAAACCAATAAACACCTTGGTGTCCGAAACACGGATGGATTCCATAACCGGCATGCCCAACTGGGTCTGTACCCGGCCTACGTCGGTAATAAATGAAGCAAACAGGGACACCGCAGCAATCACAGCCGAGGCAATGGCCACACCTTTGGTAATGGCTTTGGTGGTATTGCCCACCGCATCCAGGTCTGCCATGATCTGGCGAGCCTTCAAGGTCTCTTCGTCGTTCAAATCGTGCCAGGCCATTTCGCCGATGCCATTGGCATTGTCAGAAATGGGGCCGTACGAATCCATGGCCACGTTGTTGCCGGTGTGGCTGAGCATACCGATGCCGATCATCGCAATAGCGTACAACACGAACGTATGATCGGGCTCATTGCCGTATAGCAAATAGCCACAGATAAACGATACGGCGATGACACACAGCGCCCACACGCTGGATTCCATGCCCACAGAGAGGCCGGAGAGAATGGTCGTCGCCGGGCCGGTGGAAGTAGATGCAACGATCTCTTTGACCGGTGCACGTTTGGTAGAAGTGAAGTAAGACGTCAACGGGTTGAACGCCACTGCCAGGGCGACACCGATTGTGGTCAGCATGCCCAGCCGCCAGTCGCCACCATAGGTAAGCGCCAGCACAAAGGCCCACAAGATCGTGTTGACGCTGGAGACTTCGTACGAACGGAACATAGCCTCTTCAGCATCGTGAGCCCGCAGGAATTTAATCGGGAATTTTTCCCAAATCGGGACGGTGAACGTCCCCAGGATAGAACTAATCACGCCAATACCGCGGATGATCAGCGGATAGACGATCCACTTCAAATTGCCATCGATAGCGACCAGGGCCAGGCCCAGAATCAGGGCCGAGACAATGGTCACCTCGTAACTCTCGAAAATATCTGCCGCCATACCGGCGCAGTCGCCAACGTTATCGCCCACCAGGTCGGCTACGACAGCCGCATTGCGTGGGTCATCTTCAGGGATATCTTTCTCTACTTTACCGACCAGGTCGGCGCCCACATCTGCTGCTTTGGTATAGATACCGCCGCCGACGCGCATAAACAACGCCAGCAGCGTGCCGCCGAAGCCGAAGCCCAACAGGGCATCCGGCGCAGCCCGACCGAAGATAATGAAGATCACGGTGCCGCCCAACAGCCCCAGACCGTCGGTCAACATGCCCGTGATCGTGCCGGCATAATATGCAATCGAAAGCGCTTCGTTGAAGCCCTTACGTGCAGCCGCTGCCGCCCGCACACTGGCCTGGATGGCCATACGCATGCCCAACTGGCCCACGATCAGGGAGAAAGATGCACCCAGGATGAATGCAACGGTACGCCCAACGGCAATGATAATTTGGGTGTTCTGGGGAAATTCTTCAACTGCTTCATAACTGGGGGGTACAACGTAGACGCTCAAAAAAAGGGCAATCGTTAAAAGGCCAATCGCAGGCAAAATTGTGCGGAGCTGGCGGGAGAGGTAGCTATCGGCCCCAACCCGGATTGCATTCCAGACGTCCTGCATCTTAGCATTGCCTTTTTCCTTCTTAAGCACCGAACCTCGCAATAACCAGGCATAAATTAAGCTTATGAATGCAGTAATTACTACACATATGACAGCAATCTGCTCAAAGCCACTCATACCATGCCTGCTGCCCATCCCTAATAGGTCCATGGTTCCTCCAAAAGATAGGTTTTATTGAATTGTGAAAATGCCTTGCCTAGAAAGTATCCCTTTTCTTATCCGTGTAATTGTACCCCAAGGGATTTATTTGTCAATCAGTTCACGCCGGCAGACTGTCTGTTAGACAGCCGGCATTTCAACCTATTCTCCACCCTGGCCGCTGTCGATGGTGATTGGATAGTACGGCGATGCAGACACGTCCCTGGCTACCTTTCTTCATTTAACCTCCCGTAGTGATTTCAATATGCTATTGGATCAGATTAGCGTTTGATTAGAGATGAATTCGTGTATTGATTTTAGATATTAATTGTTGTATAGTGTTATGCGGCAAATCGAGGAACACAACTCCAAAGCAAATTTTTCCCGGGCGGATCGAACAGATTCCGCTCGTTGTTTCACTAAGGCTGGTGTATTTACCCCTCGCATGGAGATTGCAATGATTAGGGTTTCAAATCTTACCAAGGAGTATGGATCCCGGCGCGCAATCAGCGATTTGAATTTCTCGATTAATCGCGGTGAGATCGTTGGCTTTCTCGGTCCCAATGGGGCCGGAAAGACAACCACGATGCGCATCCTTTCCGGATACATGCCTCCCACTTCGGGAACAGTTGAAATTGGCGGGCACGACATCCTCGAAGATTCTCTGGCTGTACGAAAAATTATTGGATATTTGCCCGAGACCGTGCCGCTTTACCCAGACATGACCCTCTTCGAATATCTGCAGTTCATGGCAAAGCTACGTAAAATCAAGAACGCAGACGACAGAGTAGACGAAGTGCTCGAAATGGTCCACCTGGAAGACCGCTCAGAAGGCCTGGTCGGTAACCTCTCCAAAGGTATGCGCCAACGCCTGGGATTAGCCCAGGCCCTGTTGCATCGTCCAGAAGTCCTCATTCTGGATGAACCCACCATTGGCCTCGATCCGGTACAGATCATCGAAGTACGCAACCTGATCCGAGAAGTTGGGCGCGAGCACACTGTTTTGCTCTCTACCCACATCCTCCCGGAAGCCCAACAGGTCTGTAATCGGGTCCTGATTATCAATAAAGGTAAGATCATCACCGAGGATACGACCGATAACCTCCAGGCCCGCCTGGCCGGCGCACAACGCGTGTTACTTAAAGTGCGCGGTGAGATCGAAGATCTGTTGCCCGTCCTCCGGGACATCCCCGGCATCATGGCCCTTCACCCTCAATCGGATGATTCTGTCGAGTTCGAAACCACCCCCGGGCAAGATGTGCGCCCCCAGGTGGCGCGTTCTGTGGTCCAGGCCGGATTCGACCTTCTGGAGTTGAAACCAACCAGTATGAGCCTGGAAGAAATCTTCTTACAGTTGACTCGAGAAGAAGTTGCTGCACCCGAGCTGGATGGAGCCGTGGTCGAGGAAGCGTCCGAAGAGAGGTAAACAAGGTTATGGCAAACGTTTGGACCATTGCGAAAAGAGAATATAAACACTTTTTTACCAGTCCAATTGCCTATGCAGTGGCTTTTATGATCTTTGTCATTCTAGGCATATTGTTCTATGCAACCATTGTCAGCGCGTCCTATCAGCAATATGCGCCAGAGATCCAGGTCGTCTTAAGCCCGTTGGTAACGCTGTTACTGTTTACCACCCCGGCAGTCACCATGCGCTCCCTGGCTGAAGAAAATAAATCCGGGACGCTGGAACTGCTGCTAACTGCCCCGGTGCGTGACTGGGAGCTGGTGTCAGGGAAATGGTTGGGCAACTTCCTGTTTGTCCTGACCATCATTGCCGTCTCGTGGATCTACCCACTCATCCTCAACCAGGTCGTGCAGCCCGGTATCGATCAGGGCATGCTCGTCGCCGGTTATGTGGGCGTCTTGCTCCTGTCGGCAGCCATCCTCGGCGTTGGCGTGGCGATTTCGTCCATGTTCAATAACCAGATCGCCGCTTTCTTCGTCACACTGGGCGTTCTGCTCGTCTTGTGGATGATCAATGTTCCCTCCCAGGCCGCCGGCGGCATCGGGAGCGAAATACTACGCTACATTGATTTTGGTGAACATTACTATAACTCATTCGCCCAAGGCATTATCGAGTTGAAAGACGTCGTCTATTATCTCAGCGTCACTTTCCTCACCTTGTTTCTTGGAACCATGTCGGTTGAAACCCGGAGGTGGCGCTAATGAAAACGAAAATGAGCCGTTACGCAGTTTTCGGCCTCTACCTGGCCGGCCTGGCCATTCTGGCAGCCGGCGGATTGTACGTCGTCCAAAAGTCGTTCAATCTGTACGTCCAGATCTGTATTGGGCTGGTCGTCGTTGGACTGGCATTGTTCGTCTTACTCGATCCTCAACGTACTCGTGAGGCCCTGACCGGTCGCCAGGCAAAGTATGGCAGCAACGCACTGTTAATGAGTATTGCCGTCATTGGTATTCTCGTCGTTGTCAACATCCTGGTCTACAACAACTCCACCGTCTGGGATCTCACCGAATCCAAAGAAAATACTTTGTCGCCTGAAACCATCTCTGCCATCCAGAGCCTGCCGGGGCCGGTGACGATCAAAGCTTTCTATACCTCGCGTTTTCCCAGTGAAACTGCCCTCAAATTGTTGGAGAATTACCGCAAGAACTCGAATAACAATATCTCTTACGAGTTTCTAGACCCGGAGGCCAATCCGGTCGAAGCCCAGGCTGCCAACATCACCCGGGATGGCACCATCGTCCTGGAAATGGAAGGCCGTCAGGAGCAGGTCACTTATCCCAGTGAAGAGGAGCTGACCGGCGCCTTGATCCGCCTGGCCAACCCCGGCGATCGCAGTGTATATTTCCTGACCGGCCATGGAGAACATGACATCAACGGCTCGGACGAAACAGCTTATAGCTGGGTCAAACGTGTCCTGGGGAACAAGAATTACTCTGTCAACCAGCTCAACCTGGTCGCCCAACCCAGTATTCCCGACGACGCCCTGGCGATTATCGTCGCCGGTGGGTTCAAACCCATTTCCGACCAGGAAATGGCGCTCATCAAGGACTACCTGGATAACGGCGGTTCCCTGGTTCTGCTATCAGAACCTCCGGTCTTATGGGATGCCAACAGTGGCACGGATCCGTTCGTAGAGTACCTGGCATCGGATTGGGGCGTCGAGCTGGGCAACGATATCGTCATCGATCCTGCGGTCAACCCACCCTACATCGCCGCATCCGGAAATTACGCCCAGCACCCTATCACCGAGAAAATGATGGGCTACGTGGTCGTCTTCCCCACTACCCGCAGCGTGCAGGCCGCCCAACAAGCGCCCGAGAACGTGACTGCTACCGATCTGGTGTTCACCACCAGCCAGGCCTGGGGAGAGACCGACACAGCCGGAATCGAAAATTCGTCGGTGTCCGCGGATCCCAATACAGATTTGCTTGGCCCTGTTCCCATCGCCGCCGTGGCCACCAACGATACGACTGGCGCCCGGCTGGTAGTTATCGGGGATTCGGACTTTGCGAGCGATACGTATTACTCGCAATATGGCAACGCTGACTTCATTATCAATGCCATCGATTGGGCTGCCGAACAGGACAATCTGATCAGTCTCACGGCTAAACAGAACATTACCCGTTACATGCTTCCGCCTACGCAAACTTCTATGGGGCTGATCTTACTGGTAACGGTCTTCGTTCTGCCGGGCGGGATCATTGCTCTGGGAATTTCCACCTGGCTCAGACGACGGAAGAAGGGTTAATCTCATGATTCGCCGTTCCACCTGGATCATGTTGGCTGTCTTTGTTGTGGCTTTGGGCCTCCTGGTCTATCTACAACAGACGGGCAATACAACCTTAATCGAAGAAACGCCTACTGCCACTGCCTACCCCAACCTGATGGCAGGTTGGGCGCC
>JAAZNB010000767.1 GCA_012798515.1 Chloroflexota bacterium | reverse complement strand
TATTCGTAAACGGCCTGCCAGGGTTGGTAATGGGTCTGGAAAGTGTCCTTCAAATATACGGCGCCATCGCGCAGCACGGTGCGGTCGATGGTGACGTCGGCCCCGTCGGCGGCCCAGTCTACCTGGCGCACCTCACCCGATGCCAGCTCGGGGTCCTCTTTGTATTCGGGCTCGGGAGCCTCGACGATATTTTGCACCCCGCTGGACTGCCACTCGACCTGGCGTCCGTCGGAAGAAGAATAGAATTTCCAGGTAATGCTGCTGTTAGATGGGTTGACGTAGGTTTCCATCAACAGCCAGTAGGGGGTATCGTTGGTGAATTTGAAATCGACCAGGGGCACGAACACGGCCGCGTCCAGGCCGGCCAGCTGGGCGTCGACGCGGTTGCCGGCTACTTTTTCGTAATAGCTGACCCGGTAGGCGTGGGCGTTGCGTTCCACGATGGGGAAGCCGCTGAAAAAGGCGGTGCGGAACAGGGTCGTGCTCACCTGGCATACGCCGCCGCCCACGCCCTGGATGGTTTGCCCGCCCAGGATGATGAGCGCTTCGGCGTAGCCGTTGTCCAGGCTGATATCGCCCAGGGCCTTGGCCATGGAAAACGTCTCGCCGGGGGCCACCAGCAGACCGTGAAAACTGGCCGCAGCGATGGTAATGTTCTGGATGCGGTCAGCGCTGGAGCCGTAGAAATAGGACGTCTCGGCGTGCAGCAGCCCGGTAATGCCTAGCTGTTCGGCAGTGAACTCGTCGGTGACGGGCGGCGGGGTGAAGGTGAACTCCAGAGGGATCTCGTGATCGCCCTGGACCATCTTTTCCTGAATGGCAGTGATGCTCTGCTCGATGTCCAGGCTGCGGCCAATGACGGCCGGCTCGAGCAGATCGAGCTGCCGGGTGTCGTCGTTGAAGATAAAGCGGGCGTTTTCCGGCGCCGTTTCGGTATTCTCGGCCAGGTTGGCCAGGTAGCTGCGCAGGGTCTGGGTGCGGATGGCGACCTGATAACGGGCGCTGCCGTCGTCCTGGTTGATGCGCTCGAAGGTCAGCATCGTTGCCAGGTCTTCGGGCGAGAAGCTCCAGGGGCCCTGTTGGTCGGGTTGGCCATCGGGCATGCGCAGGGTCAGCGGCTGGCTGAGGATGCGGCGGGCCAGCTCGGCCTGTTCGCTGACGTCCACGATGGCCGGCTGGTTCTCTACGATGGAGAGGGAAACCACGCCGTCTTGCAGCGTCTGCATCTGGGTCGAGAGGGTCACGAGCGTGGCCGGGATATCCAGCCGGTAACCGCTTTGCCCGGGGTGGACCAGGACGTCGGTGCCTTCGATGGTAATGCTGGTTTCTACCACGGGCTGGTTGATCTGCTCCGCCAGGCCGGCCAGATAGCTGTACGCCATGCGCTGGTCGAACAGAAAAGTAGGCGGAAGGGTCTGCCCGTAGTACCAGGTGTTGTATTGGTCGCTCAAGCGTTGGAACAGGCCATCTTGGCGTCCGACGGCAAAAGCCTGCCGGGCGCTGTTCTCGGGATCTAAAAAGAGGCCCACGTTGGACGGGGAGACCATCCAGCTCTGGTCGCGCCCTTGCAGCAAGATGCGACCGGTCTGCGGATAATGCACCTCGCGGGTGATACGGGTGGCGGCGTCATCAGGAGACAGGCCACCTACGTCGACCCCGGCAACGCTGACCCCGGGATAGATGCGTCCCAGGTAGAGGACTTGAAAGCCGAGTACCAGGACCAGGGTGATGCTGAAAAAAGCGGTAAAGCCCAGCAAGAGGGCTAACAGGACCTGTTCGAGCAAGGCCCTGTGGTGGAGACGTGGATAAGTTGCGCTACGCATATCGCTCATATTATAACATCGGCGAGAGTAAGACCGTCCGAATAGTGGTTTTAGGCGCTGCTCGCCGGTAGATATGCAAAAGACGGCGAGCAGCGGGTAGAAGTTCCCGTAATGTAAGCCAGGCTGCAAGAAACGGGCCGGGAAAATTTCGGTGCGACCAAAACCCTTGACATCCGCAGGGGATGCTGTATAATCCAGGCCGCTGTTAGAAACAAGGTCTCGCCGAGAGGCAAACCGGTGAAAAGTGAAGACGCAAGAACCTGGTTCAAGAGATTGATCAAAAACTCGACTCTTGACAGGGGTTGTGAAACCGGGTAGAATCAAGGTCTCTGAAGTGAGATTAGTACGGTCTAGCCCCGAGCAGATCGATCACAATTGAGAAGTCCATCCTTGAGGTTGGTTGGCGAGGATGCAGCCAAGAAGGCCGATGTTTCTCTGGAATTAGCGTTAGAAGCGCTGGAGGCACAGCAGATAACATCGGCGGTTTTGTCTGCGAATTTCTGGCCGGTCAAGGGAAAGACTTAAAATGTACCTTAACAACTGAAGAGTGATAGGAAGAGCAACCGTTGATCCGAAAGAACTGTAGAATGAAGACACCGCAAGGTGTTAGAAAAAATTCTGCGGAGAGTTTGATCCTGGCTCAGGATGAACGCTGGCGGCGTGCCTAATAC
>JAAZNB010000183.1 GCA_012798515.1 Chloroflexota bacterium | reverse complement strand
GGGTCGTCGGGATCGATGAGGGCCAGGGTCTGGGCCAGGTAGCCGCGGGCGTACAGCTGTAGCCAATCGCGGTCGTCGTACAGCTTGACCGTGCGGTTGACGTCCGGCTTACCGGCGTCGGCCAGCACATAGAGCAAGAAGGCGGCCTGGTTGCGCTGGGTCTGCCCGCTGGACTTTGCGGTGCTGTACGGCTGGCGCACCACCGAGGACAGGTAGGTCAGGCCGCGGCGCAGCACGTCTTTGTCCACGGCGTAACCGGCCCGCTGGGCCTGCCCCAGGGCATAGACGGCGTAGGCGCTGGTCAGCGGGTGGCTGGTACTGCCATCCCACCAGCTCCAGCCGCCGTCGCTGAGCTGTTTGGCGTACAGGCGCTGCAAGGCCGTGTTGACCTGGGTCTCCAGGTTCTGGCTGAGCTGGTCGTCCTGGATGCCGGCCGTCTTCAACGCCTGGGCCGTCAACACGTTGGGCAGGAAGCGCGACACGGTCTGCTCGATACATTCGTAGGGATAGTGCTCCAGGTAATCCAGCCCGGCGGTCATGCTGGCCGCCAGGGAGGGCTCGAGTTCCACGTTCAGCTGGCCGCCGGTGACGGTCAGGTCGTCCGGCAGGCGGATGCCCTCGGTGCGCGCCCCGCCGGCGGTCAATACGCCGGCCGTGGTGGCCGTCTCGGGGGCAGTGTAGGTGTAGACGGGGATGCCCTGGTCGTCCAGGCTGCCCAGGGTGGGACGGGAAGCGTCCTGGTAGGCGCCGCCCTCGGCGCTGAACACCAGGTCCACCCGCTGCACATCCTGCGGGACGCTCACCGGCCAGGTCACGTAGGCCTGCTGCCCGGCGGCGATGGACACCTGTTGGGCCGCGTCGCCCTCCAGCTCGACCCCCTGGGCGTCCAGGCGCACGGTCACGTCCAGGTCTTGCCCGGTGTTGTTGTGCACTGCTGCGCCGAGCACGGCCCGGTCGCCGTTGACGAAGAAGCGCGGCGTCTGCGGGCGCACCAGCAGGGGACGCGAGCTGACCACGTCCACCTCGCTCTGGCCCACGGCAGTATCCGCGGTCACCGCCCGGGCGTCCATGCGCCAGGTGGTGAGGTTATCCGGCAGCTTGACGGTCACCTGGGCGCTGCCGTCCTGGCCCGTGACCAGGTCGGCCTTCCAGAAAGCCGTATCGGGGAAATCCTGGCGCACTTCGGGCACGCCGAAGGCCTCGCCCCCGCCCTTGCCGCCGCCCGAGCCGGCGCTGCGGCCCTCGGCCGGGGTTTCTTCAAGGGTGTCGTTGTAGTTCTCCACGCTGGCGGCGATCGACAGAGCCGTGTTGACGCTCAGGTCACGCTGGGCGTAGAAATAGTCCATCAAGGTGCCCGTATTGGGCGGCATGAGCGACAGGGTGGCCAGGTCGGACAATCCCAGCGAGACCTGGGCCGGCACACCCTCGCCGGCGGCGTTGGTGGTCTGCACGGTGTAAGTCACCTCTGCGCCCGGGGCGGCCTGCTCCTGGTCGGGCTCCACGCTCACCGCCAGGGCGTACTGGCCGGTATCCACGTTGAGACGCGCCATGCCGATCTTGTAGGCCGGGCGCGGGTTGTCTGCGTCGATACCCTGGATGACGGTCACCGTCACGTACACGTCCGGGGCCATGTCGGCGCTGACCGGCAGGCGGTACAGGGTGCTGTTGTTCTTGAGCAGCAGGACGTCCTGGCTGCGCACCCGGCCGCGCTCCACCGTCACCAGGGCGTAGTTCTCGCCCTGGAAGGGAGAAGCGATGAGGATCTCGGCTGTATCGCCCACCTGGTAAGAATCCTGATCCAGCACCAGGTCGAAGGTAAGGTCGTTGGTCTGCCGCCAGGGGACGTAGTCCGCGCCGGCCACCCACAGGTAGGCCGCCGAACGGCTCACCCCGCCGCGGGCATCCCGGGCCGTGACGACCGCCCGGTAGACGCCGCCTTCCGCCGGGGTAAAGACGGCCTGGGCCAGGCCGTCATCGCCGGTGGTCACCGGCTGGGTGGAGACGGGAATGTCCTTGACGCTGGTCTCCCAGGACAGGCGCCCGCTGGCGTCTTGCACCTGGACGCTGTACCACTGGCGCTGGCTGATGGTCACCTCCAGGCGCTGCCCGGCGACCGGGTAGCCGTCCCAATCCAGGGCGACCAGGTTGAAGGCCTGTTCTTTCCCGGCCTGGCCCAGGTAGCCGTCCGGCCGCACGCCGGCGTACACCTGGCTGCTGTGCACCACGCTCTGGGCCTGAGCCGAGACCAGGCTGCCGGCAAAGTCGGTGATGTCGGTCTCCAGGGTCAGCAGGCGGCTGCTGGTGGTGTCCGGGTCGGTCACGGGAATGTCCAGGGACAGGCTGCCGTCCCCGGCCGTGACGGCGTGGCCCTGCGCCAGCAGGCGCCCGCCCTCTTCGTAGGGCCGGTAGGCCGTCGATCCGGCATCCCGGGCTTCGTCGTAGAAACTGTAACCGCTGTAGGCCTCCGGGGGTTGGAAGTAATACGCATCGGAGCGCAGCGACCAATCCACACCGGCGCCGTCCAGGCCGCCGCCGGAGTAATAGCTGGCGGACAGGTCGGCGCGCAGGCGCTCACCATAAGACAGGTTGGCCGGAGAGGTACTCAGGTCGATCTGGAACTCCGGCTTGCGGTACTCGGCCAGGGTAAACGAGGCCCAGCCGAAGGGCGTGTCGCTGCCGGAATAGGCAACCTGGATGGTGTAGGAGCCGAGCGTGGCCTCGCCGTCCAGGTCCAGCTGGCCGTGGAAGGAGCCGAACTCGTCCAGGGACAGGCTCTGGTGGTAGACCTCGTCGTCGTAGCTGCTGATGACCACTTCGACTTCCTTTTGCTCCGGGATCTGGTAATCCAGGTCGTCGTCGTGGCG
>JAAZNB010000182.1 GCA_012798515.1 Chloroflexota bacterium | reverse complement strand
CTCAGTTACATCCAGGGCCAGGGCAGCTCCGAGATGAGCGCCAATGCCTGCCAGGATTTCGCCGAACACAGGGACAACATCAGCCGCTACATCGCCACCCACCGTTAGGCCGCGATGATTTTCTCCCCCAGGATGCCCCGGTAGGGGCGTTTTTGTTTTTCGCAGAGCGAGCTTTAATGTCCCCCGGGGATTTGCCCGGTAGATTGGTCCCTGGCGTGGGCGATACCTTACCCGCGCCCTGGCCCGGCATTTTTATCAGCAGGTCGGGCTTCCAAGGTGCCCCGCTAGGGGTATGCCCGACCGTTCACCATCGATGCAGACGCCCCGGCCGGCAGAAGATCGCCATCGCGTCCTCTGCCTGCCAAATGACCTCATCGACCGTGGACGCCCCCGGCGAGGTACGATGTCTCACCCGCGCCCCGGCCGCAGAGCGAATGCACCAGAAAAAAAGGGGAATGCACCAGGGAAAGACCGCCCCCTCACCCCACCCCGGGGGGCACCCAACCATCGGGCGGGCGGGCCAGGAAGCGCCAGGGGATACTGCGCCAGGGCTCCGGCACGCGGTGGATGCCCACCCGCGGGCCGGTCTGCACCCAGGCATCCGGCAGGGCCGGGCCGGCCTCGATCCACAACCCCTCCGCCGGCGAGCACAGATCGACGCCGTTCTGTCCCCCGTCGATGCCCAGGGCCAGGGTCAGTTTGGCCGGGCCATCACAGCAGGCCCGCGCCGGCTGCCCGGCCCGCCGGGCCAGGATCTCCTCCCGCCCTTCCAGGGGAAAGATGGCCCGCAGCAGCACCGCCGCCGGGGTGCCCTCGGGCTCCACCACGCAGTTCAACAACCAGTGCATACCGTACGTGAAATACACGTAGGCGCGCCCGGGCGGCCCATACATCACCGCCGTGCGCGGCGTGCGCCCGGCGCGGGCGTGGCAGGCCAGGTCTTCCTCGCCCTGGTAGGCCTCGGTCTCCAGGATGATCCCGGACAGGCGCCGGCCGTCCAGGCAGCGCACCAGGCGCATACCCAGCAGGTCGCGGGCCACGGCCGTGGCCGGGCGGGTGTAAAAAGCGGGGGAAAGTGGGGCTGACAGGCGCATGGTTGTATTGTACAATTACCTCCGGTTTTTTTACCGAATCGATTGGATCGAAGGAATTCACCCGGCCCGATCAACCCAGGCCCCTGCCATGCAGGCAGGCGGTGCAGAACCGCGCCGGGCTTACGTCCCAACATAAGAAGGAGGGCGGGATGAACGTACGCCCCGAGATGGGTTTAACCTTTGATGATGTCCTGCTGGTGCCCAAGCATTCATCCATCCGCAGTCGTTCGGCCGTGGACACCTCGGCCTGGCTGGCGCCCGGGATCAAGCTGCACATCCCGGTCGTGGCCGCCAATATGGACACGGTCACCGAGACGCGCATGGCGATTGCCATGGCGCAGCAGGGCGGTATTGGTATTTTACATCGCTTTATGACCGTCAGCCGCCAGGTGGAGTGCGTGCGCAAGGTCAAGCGCGCCGAGAACCTGGTGGTCAAGGATCCTATCATGATCTCGGACCAGGCCACCCTCTTCGAGGCCCGCGTGCGCATGGCCGATTACGACGTCAGTGGCCTGCTGGTGGTGGACGACGACAAGCGCCTGGTGGGTATCCTCACCTCGCGCGACCTGCTGCTGACCAGCGACAGCGAGAAAGTCTCGGTCAAATCGGTCATGACGCCCCGCGAGCGCATGATCGTGGCCAGCGCAGACGAGACGGTGGAGTCGGCCCGCGAGCGGCTGCACGCCCAACGCATTGAGAAACTGCCCCTGGTGGACGAAAATGACCACGTGGTGGGCCTGATCACGGCCCAGGACATCATCAAGGTGCAGGAACACCCCGACGCCACCAAAGACGGCGAAGGTCGCCTGCGGGTGGGGGTGGCCATTGGGGTGCGCTCCGACGACTTGCAGCGCGCCGCGGCCTGTGTGGAAGCCGGGGCCGACGTGCTGGTGGTCGACATTGCCCACGGGCATTCCGACCACACCCTGGGCATGGTAGAAAAGCTCAAGCAGCGCTTCCCCAACGTGCCGGTCATCGCCGGTAACGTGGCCGCCGCCCAGGGCGTGGAAGACCT
Source organism: Chloroflexota bacterium (assembly GCA_012798515.1). Taxonomy (GTDB): domain Bacteria; phylum Chloroflexota; class Anaerolineae; order Anaerolineales; family Anaerolineaceae; genus JAAZNB01. The sequence continues at coordinate 5,945 of JAAZNB010000182.1, read as the reverse complement.
GGCCTCTGCCGGCGCCGACGCGGTCAAGGTGGGCGTGGGGGCCGGCTCGATCTGCATCACCCGCGTGGTGACCGGCTTTGGTGTGCCGCAGCTGACCGCCATCGCCGAATGCGCCGAAGTGGGCCGGCGCCTGGGGGTGCCCATCATCGCCGATGGCGGCATCCGCACCTCGGGCGACCTGACCAAGGCCGTGGCGGCCGGCGCCAGCACGGTCATGCTGGGCAGCCTGCTGGCCGGCACCGACGAGAGCCCCGGCGCCTCGGTGGTACGCCAGGGACGCCGTTTCAAGGTGGTGCGCGGCATGGCCTCGCTGACGGCCAACGTGGACCGGCGCAGGATCGACCGCAACGATTCGATTGCCGACGAAGAGTGGAACGAGGTGGTCCCCGAAGGGGTAGAGGCCATGGTGCCCTACCGCGGGGCGGTGTCCGACATCCTCTACCAGATGGTGGGCGGGCTGCGCTCGGGGATGAGCTATGCCGGGGCGTGCAGCGTGGAAGAACTGTGGGATAAGGCCGAGTTCATCCGCATCACCCCCGCCGGGATGCACGAATCCGGCGCCCACGACGTGAACCTGGTCTAGCCCGGTTCAGCGCAGGCGCAGGTCCAATTCCAAAGTCTTTCGCAGACCCTCCTCCAGGAGGGTCTGTGGTTGGTAGCCCAGTTTCTGGCGCGCCAGGGTCAGGTCGGCGCACATGTGCGCCGGGCCGCGATCGTTGCGCGGGTTATAGACAACCTCGGGATCCCCGCCGGTGACCTCCAGGGCCAGGCGCACCAGCTCGCGGATGCTCACTTCCTGGCCGGTCCCCACGTTGATGATGTGCTGGTCCACGTCCGGGGCGGTGGCGGCGGCGGCCATGGCGTTGACCACGTCGTCCACGTAGACGTAATCGCGGGTCTGGGTGCCTTCACCGTGCACGATCAGCGTGCCGTTCAACGAGGCCTGGCGCAGGAAGGCCGGGATGACCGGGGCGTGCACCGGGGGCATGTGCTGGCCGGGACCATACGCGTTGAACACGCGCAGGCACACCGTTTCGATGCCCCACAGCTGCCCGATGGTGCGCACGTAGTACTCGGCGGCCAGCTTGGAGACGGCATACGGCGAGCGCGGGCGCGGGGTGGCGTCTTCCCGCAACGGCTGGGTCTCCTGGTCGCCGTAGATGGCGCCCGAGGAGATGAATACCACCCGGCGCACACCCACGTCACGCATGGCCTCCATCAGGGTGACCGTGCCGCCCACGTTGACCTGGTTATATTCGCGCGGGTAGAGCACCGATTCCGGTACCAGCACCCGCGCCGCCAGGTGGTAGACACAGTCTACGCCCTGCAGCAGGGTCCACAGCTTGGGGCGGTCGTTGATGTCGCCCCGGGTAAAATGGATGTCCGGGGAAAGCACGTTGGGGTCCCCGGTCGAAAGGTCGTCCAGGCCCCGAACCGATTGTCCCTCGTTCGCCAGCCGGTTTGCCAGGGCTGATCCTAAAAATCCAGCAGCGCCAGTGATTAGAAATTGCATATTGTTTCCGGTTTGGGTGTTGAACTGCAATTGATTTCGAAACGATTATAGCATAACCGGCCGCCCTCCGCCTGAATTCCCGCCGGGCGCCTCAGGGTAAACGCATCTAAATTGCCAGATACAGCCATCTCGCACTCTTTTTAAAGTCCCCGCCCTTGAGGGCGGGGATTTAGGGGTGGGTGATAGCAAATCTCATAGAACAAGTGTTTTGATGCAATTGCCCTGCCGGGCGCCTGGCGGGGGGTGAAAGCGCGCCCCTCTCTGCCGTGAGGAAAAGGCCTGCCTGGCAGCCGGCATTCCCCGGGCGGGGCAAGCGCCGGTTGCCCCGCCCCTAGGCGTACCCTACGCTGGGGCTGCGGCGCTCGAGCAAGGCCACGTCCTTCCACTGCCCGTGCAGGCGCCCGATGTGGTGGCGCACGCCCACCAGGCGGAAGCCCATCTTCTGGTGCAGGGCCAGGCTGGCCAGGTTATCGGTGAAGATCCCGGCCTGCAGGGTCCACAGCCCGTGAGCCTCGGATTGCTCGATCAGCGCTCCCAGCAGAGCACGGCCCAGGCCGCGGCCGCGCTGCGCCCCGGCCACGTAAATGCTCACCCCGGCCACCCCGGCGTAGGCTTCCCGGCTGGAATAGGGGCTCAACGCGGCCCAGCCCAGCACCGCCCGGGCGCCGTGGGTCTCGCGGGCCACCAGGCGGCCAATGGCCAGGTGAGCGTGGTCCCACGCCTCCCAGTCCGGCGCCTGGGTCTCGAACGTGGCCGTACCGGCCAGGATGCCTTCCTGGTAGATGGCCTGTACCACCGGCCAATCGGCCGGATGCATGGCTTCTATCGCGTAGGATGGGGAGATCGGAACTGCGTTCATCGGGGTATTCCCTCCGTACACAACCGGGGTAAAGAACAACAGCCCGGCCAGGTTCGCCGGGGCTGCTGGGGAGCCAAACCTACTGCGGATGGTTTAATCTTCTCCGCCGCACCAATCCCGGATCAACAGGCTGTAGAAACGCACCATATCCACCATGGCGTCCACGGCCACGCGCTCGTCCACGCCGTGGATGCGCGCCAGGGTCTCGGAGCTGACGATCAGCGGCGAGAAGCGGTACACGTTGGGGCACAGCGAGGTGTAATGGCGGGCATCGCTGCCGCCCAGGAACAGGAACGGCGCCACGGGGATGTTGCCGAACACCTTGCGGGTGGCGGCGGCCAGGTCGGCGTAGAAGGGCACGTCGGTGGGCGAGATGGGCGAAGCCTGCCAGGCGCCGCCCTCGACGGCTTCGAAATGGACGCGCTCGTCTTTGATGGCCTTGCGCACATGGTCGCACACGAAGGCGATCGTATCCCCCGGCGCCAGGCGGAAGTTGACCAGCGCTTCGGCGTGCGCCGGCAGGATGTTATCCTTGACGCCGCCCCGGATCACGGTCACGGCGGTGGTGGTGCGGATGCCGGCGTTGGTCTGCGGCCCACCGGAGAGCATCTTGTTCAGCAGGGGCGCCGAGAGCCACAGGTTGGCGAAGGCCATCTGGTGCACGAACGGCGCGGCGATGCCCACGTGCTCGAACATGGGGCGCATCAGGCCGGGATGGGCCGGCAGGGGGTGGGACTCGATGCGCGCCAGGGCGCGCGACAGGATGCCAATGGCCGTCTGCGCCGGCGGGATGGAAGAATGCCCTCCCGTGACGTCCACGGTCAGTTTCAAGGTCAGGTAGCCTTTTTCAGACGTGCCCACCAGGGCCACCGGCAGGCTCACCCCGGGCAGCATGTCGGTGGAGACGAACCCGCCCTCGTCCAGCACGGCGGCCAGCTCGACCCCGTTTTTCTCCAGCCATTCCACGATCTGTTTGGCGCCGTTGTGGCCGCCGATCTCTTCGTCGTGCCCGAAGGCCAGGTAGATGGTGCGCTGGGGCTGGAATCCGGCTTGCAGCAGGGCCTCCACCGATTCCAACAGGGCGACCAGCTGATTCTTCAGGTCCAGGGCGCCGCGGCCCCACACGAAGCCGTCGGCGATCTCACCGGCGAAGGGCGGGTGGCTCCAGCCCTCGGGATCGGCGGGCACCACGTCCTGGTGGGCGGCGAACAAGACGGGCGGCAGGTCGGGCTGCCGGCCGACCCAGGTGTAGACCAGGCTGTAGTCGTTGATCACACTGCGCTGGAGATGTTTGTGTACCAGGGGGTATTGTTTTTGGATCACGGCGTGCAGCTGTTGCATGGCCTCGTGGTCTGGCGGGGCGCCTTCCATGACTGAGACGGTCTGGCAGCGGATGGCGGCGGCCAGGTGCTTGGCAGTGCGCTTGGGGTCCACCTGCAGGCCCTCTTCCGGTTCGACCGCTTCGTACGGGCGGGGAAAGGACAGGGTGCGCAGGACGACGAAGGCGGCCAGAAAGAGGATGAGTACCAGGAGTACGATGAGGACGTTCAATATCATGGCAGGTTCCTTGATCCAGACGTGGGGCAGGTTGGGTAACGTCAATTCGGGAGGATGGTTTGAGGTGTTATTTGGGGCGCCTTCCGCGCTGCAAATAATACCCCAAGAGCCCTTTTGAGGCTCACGTTTATTTTACAAGGGTTTTGAGGTTTTTTGGGGATTTCGAAGGGCGAATTTCGAACCGGGTCGCCTGGCTTACTCTGCGTACAGCCGGTCGTCGTCCACGCGGCTGCCATGTCTAAAGGGGCCATGTCTATATAAATGAAGAAAGCGACGCGTGGTGGATTCCGCGCTCAAAGCGCCTTGAGCATGTACAGCTGGCCGCGCTGGAAGCCGCGCGATTCGTAGTAGCAGCGCGTGCCCACCGCGGCAATGACCGCCAGGCGCCGGAATCCGTGGCGGCGGGCGAGCTCTTCGGCTTCCTGCAGCAGGCGCGTCCCCAGCCCGGCGTGCTGGGCGGCGCCGGCTTTCTCGGCCCCCACCGCCAGCGACTGGCCGTAGACGTGCACCTCGCGGATCAGGGCCGCCCCTTCCAGGTCGGGGAAGTCCAGGAGCGGCGCCTGGGCTTGCTCGTCGCAGGATTCCACCCGGCCGGGCAGCGACAGGCGCAGGTAGCCGGCCAGGCGGTCGTCGGCCGTCACGAAGGACAGGAAGTGCTCCTCGGCGCAGGCCGGGTGATAGATGTAGTCCTCCAGGCGCAGCTCGTCCACCCTCACCGGGTGGCCGCGCACTTCACGGCAGCGCACACAGCGGCAGCGCCGGCCGCGCCGGCCCAGCTCGGCCAGCACGTCCTGGCGCAGGCTGGTGCGTTTGTTGCCTGCCACCACGTTGGTGGAGGGGATATCGCGGATGACACGGTTGACCCGGCAGTACTCCGGAATGCCCGGTTTGACGTCTGCGATCAGCTCCACCAGCTCGTCCGTGGTATAGGGCCGGAACTCGCCGCGCTGCCAGTACTGGTACAGCTCGGCGTTCTCCAGCAGCTGGTTGGGGTAGATCTTGATCTCGTCCGGGCAGTAGCCCAGCCCATCCTGGGCCGGCTGCCACAGGCGGGCGAAGTCCCGGCGGTCGCTCTCGGGCGTGGCGCCCAACAGATTGGGCATCCAGTGCATGACGATCTTGAACCCGGCGGCGCGCAGCAGGGCCGCGGCCTGCAGGGTGCGGGCGCTGTCGTGGCCGCGCTGGTTGAGGGCCAGGATGCTGTCGTCCAGGCTCTGCACGCCCAGCTGCACCTTGGTCACGCCCAGGCGGCGCAGCCAGGCCAGCTCGGCCGGCGTGATCTTGTCGGGCCGTGTCTCGATCACCAGCCCCACGTTGCGGTGCGGGCCGGTTTCGTTGTAGGCCTGGGCGGCGGCCAGGGTGGGGGTGTCGCACTCGTTCATGGCGTCGAAGCAGCGCCGGATGAACCATTCCTGGTAATCGTGGCGGTACGAGCTCCACGTCCCGCCCAGGATGAGCAGCTCGATCTTGTCAGTGGGGTGCCCGACCGCCTCCAGCGAGTCGATGCGCGAGCGCACCTGCAGGTAGGGATCGAATTCGTTCTGCAGGGCGCGGGCCGCCCCCGGCTCGTCGGGCAGGTAGCTCTTGGGCATGCGCCAGTCGGTGGGGCAGAAGATGCACTTGCCCGGGCAGGGGTAGGGCTTGGTCAGCACGGTGACCGTGGTCACCCCGGAGAGGGTGCGCATGGGTTTCATGCGGATGCGCTCCAGCAGGGCCGGGTCGGGCGCCATTTCGCCATCCTCCACCATGCGCCGGTAGACCGCTACCAGGGCGTGTTTGCCCAGGTGGCCGCTGCCCGGCACCGGGTTGGCGCGGATGGCCTCCAGCACCCCGGCGCCCTGGCGGATTTCGTCCAGGATGTGGTGGGCCAGGTCCAGCTTTTCGGGGGTCAGCTCGTGTTGTTTGAGCCAGGTTTGCATGTCTTTCATAGTTCATCCATCCTGAAATTCCGGATGTTAAACGTCTATTTTACCAGACTTCTGGCTTCCCTCCCGGCCCCGGCCGGGAGCCAACTTT
>JAAZNB010000181.1 GCA_012798515.1 Chloroflexota bacterium | reverse complement strand
CGTGAAAGTTGGCTTTCGCTTCCGGCCCGGGCCGGCCGGATCACTCTAGCCAACCTACGCCGGGGTGCGTTTCGGTTTTTTGGGGGAGGGGCAAGAATGCGCATAGCCGGTGAAGGGGGCGTGAAGGCGGATTAAATCATTCTGCCTCTCACACTACCCTGATCGGGCGCTTGAGAGGCAGAATGATCTACTTTCTGGTAGATGGAGTGCCGAGACACAGGATCGAACTGTGGACCCCGCAATTTTCAGTCGCGTGCTCTACCAGCTGAGCTATCTCGGCGTCTTGCTGAATGCAGGAAAGATTTTACCTGCTGATGGTGGAAATGTCAAGCCAATGAGAAAAATCGGACCGGGCCAATGCGCACAGCCGGCGTCCGGGCTTGCGGGCATTTTTTGACTGCCGGGCAGCCATCATCGACGGTGAACGGTCGAGCGTTGCAGCTCGACCTGCCGGAAAACGCGATTCGGATCCTGAAATGAGCCGCGGCGCTCCACGCCGGACGCCACCGGGCAGCCCTGGCCCCCACGCTCCGCCGGCGCAGAAAATGAAGGCCCCAACCGGGCCCGAAAAAGATCGGCGGTTTTGTAAGGTCAGACAGACTTAATGACAAAGGTTTGACAATCTTTGGAGGCCAGAATAAAATGAGAAGGTGAGAGGTAGGTAGTCTCCAGGGGATAGACGTCCGATAAGATTAAATTAACAGGAGATGCCGTGAGCAGTTGGGCGGACAAGTACGTCATTGGATTGACGGGTAACATAGGCGCTGGAAAGAGCGTTGTCCGGCGTATGCTGGAACACCTGGGCGCTTACGGTATCGACGCAGATGCATTGGGGCACCGCGCCATTGCCAAGGGAGCCCCGGGATATGATCCCGTGGTGCGCACCTTCGGCCGTTGGGTGTTGGGTCCCGACGAACAGATCAACCGCGCCAAATTGGGCCGCGTGGTTTTCTCCGACCCGGAGGCCATGGCGCAGTTGGAAGGCATCGTTCACCCGCTGGTAGAACAGGCCGTGGATATCCTGGTGCGGCGCTCGCGGCAGCGCGTGGTGGTCATCGAGGCCATCAAGCTGCTGGAGGCCGGGCTGGCCAGGTCTTGCGACAGCATCTGGGTAGCCTATACCCCGCAGGAGATCCAGCTGGCGCGCCTGATGCAGAACCGCGGCATGGCCGAAAGCGAAGCCCGCCAACGCATTGCGGCGCAGAGCCCACAGGAGGAAAAAATTTCCTCCGCTCACATCGTCATCCGCAACGTTTCCACCTTCGCCGATACCTGGCGGCAGGTGATGAAGGCCTGGCGCCGGGTGGTACCCGAGGCCGAAGAAAGCGGTGAGACGCCGGGCGTCGAGGCGCAAGACGGCCGCTTGAACGTGTTGAGAGGCAAGCCGCGCCACTCCCGGCAAATCGCCGAGCTGATCAACCGCGTTGGGCGGGCAGAACGGCCGGTGAACCAGGAAGACGTGATGAATGCCTTTGGCGAAAAGGCTTTTCTACTGGTCCAGGTGGGTTCCCGGTTAATGGGTCTGCTGGGCTGGCAGGTGGAGAACCTGGTCTCGCGAACGACTGACGTGCTGCTCGACCCGAGCCTGCCGGTAGAAGAGGCCCTCCCGGCCCTGGTGAGCGAGATGGAAGCAGCTTCGTCGGATTTGCAGTGCGAGGCCTCGCTCTTGTTCGTTTATCCTGAGCTCTCGCGACACGAACAGCTCTGGAAGAGGCTGGGCTACGAGCCGCGCCGCCCCAATCAGTTAGGTGTGCTGGCCTGGGAGGAGGCGGCCACAGAGTCGATGCCGAAAGGCACGCAGCTGTTGTTCAAACAGCTCCGCCAGGACCGCATCTTGCGCCCGATCTAGGTGGGCAGGGTGCGGCATCTTTGATTTCAACTATGTAGAATTTGCAGGGTTTTGGCGAGTTTCTTGTGCCTGATTTATTGAACGAATTGCTATTTTTATTTCAGCGGTTGAACTGGTTGAGCGTCATCGACATCCTGTTGGTGACGGCTATCTTCTTCGGTTTGCTGATCGTCGTGCGGGATACGCACGCCACCGTGTTGCTGCGGGGCGTGATTTTCTTCGTGATCGTACTGGCGCTGCTCACCAGCCTGGTCAACCTGCCGGCCTTTTCCTGGCTGGTCAGGACCACGCTCCCGGCGCTGGTCCTGGCGATCCCGGTGATTTTTGCACCCGAGATCCGCCGTGCCCTGGAGCGCTTGGGCCGGGCTGGCAGTGGGGCGCTGTTGTTCTCCAACAACTCCGCCCGCTCTTACCAGGCCATGCAGGAGACCATCCGGGCGGTGGTCAGCGCAGCCGCGCGTCTTTCGGCGCGCCAGCACGGCGCCTTGATCGTCTTGCAGCGCAACGACAGCCTGGACGAATACGTGAACACCGGCGTCAAGCTCCACTCGCTGGTGACCCCCGAGCTGCTGTTGCAGATTTTCTATCCCAACACCCCACTCCACGACGGCGCCGTGATCATTGCCGACAACAGCATTATCTCGGCCGCCTGTGTCATGCCCCTCTCGGCCAGCGGAATCCTCAATCGCTCTCCGGAGCGGCAGATGGGGCTGCGCCACCGGGCCGCCCTGGGCATTTCGGAGACCAGCGACGCCATTGCCGTGGTGGTCTCCGAACAGACCGGATCGATCTCCATTGCTCACGGGGGCCGGATGATCCGCCGGTTGGACAGCGAGCGCCTGGAGAACATCCTGATGGCATTTTACCGGCCGATCGAAATTCCCTCCTCACCGTTCAACCTGCTCGACCGGGTGCGACAGCTGTTTGGGCCGGGCCGGCACCTGGAGGAGTAGCGTATGCCTTCTTCATTGCGCTTCCTGTTTCGCAACCTTTCGACGCTGTTGTTGGCGTTCGTGCTGGCGCTGGCCGTGTGGATCTCGGCCGTTACGGCTGCCGACCCGACCCAGGAAAGCGTCTATCCCCAGGCAATCCCGATCGAGGTAGTGGGCCAGGACCCGGCCTACATCCAGACGGCCGAGGTCCCCAGCCAGGTGTCACTGACCCTGAGCGCCCCACAGTCGATTTGGGAGCGTTTGATCAACGAGCAAATCCCGGTGCGGGCTGTGGCCGATCTTTCCGGCCTGGGGCCTGGCGAACACAGTGTGGACGTGCAGGTGCAGATCGACGTGCGCCCGGTCGAAGTGGTATCGCAATCGCCGCAGACCATTACGGTCAACCTGGAACAGATCTCCAGCGCAGATTTTCCCATCCGCTTGATCCAGCAAGGCACCCTGGCCATCGGGTACCAGGCCGGCACCCCGACCCTCGACCCGACCCAGGTCACGCTGACCGGGCCGGATACGCTGCTTTCCCAGGTCAAAGAGGTGCGCGCGGTGTTCGACGTCAGCCAGATCTCCGAATCGGTAACCCGCACGGTGCCATTGCAGGCCGTGGATGAGAATGAGCTGCCGGTCAATGGGCTGACCATCGTCCCTGAGCGGGTCAACATCCACATGGACGTAAGCCAGCGCGGCGGCTATCGCAACGTGGTGGTCAAGGTCGTACTGCAAGATGGCCAGATCCAGGCCGGCTACCGGGTGACCAACATCTCGGTCTCGCCGCCCTGGGTGACGGTCTTTTCGGCTAACCCGGACCTGGTAGACCAGTTACCCGGTTTCATCGAGACGGCGCCCCTGGACCTGGCCGGGGCGACGGATAACCTGGACGTGTTCCTGCCCCTCAACCTGCCCCAGGACATCACTGTGGTGGGCGAACAGACCACGGTGGAGGTGCAGGTAGAGATCTCGCCCATCGAGGGCAGCATCACCCTGGCAGATATGCCCGTCGAAATTGCCGGGATGTCGCCCGGGTACAGCGCCCGTATCTCCCCGGAGACGGTATCGGTCATCATCGCCGGCCCGCTGCCTTTGCTGGACCAGCTGACCAAGCAAGACGTGCGCGTCGTCGTGGACGTGGCCGGCACCGGCGTAGGTATCTACCAGCGTGTGCCGCGGGTGGAATTCAGCGTGCCCGAGCTGGGCGTCGAATCGGTGTTGCCCAATTCCATCGAAGTGACCATCAGCCGCGGCACGGCCACGCCGGCCGTCCCTACGCCCACTCCCGGGCCAAACGTTACACCATCACCTACAGGATAAGGTAGTTTCCATGCCAAAACCAGTCGTTGCCCTGGTCGGGCGACCCAACGTTGGGAAAAGTACGTTATTTAACCGCCTGATCGGCGAGCCGTTGGCTATCGTGGACAACATCCCCGGTACGACGCGCGACCGCCTGTTCGGTGAGGCCGAGTGGAACGGCGTTCCTTTCGACATCATCGACACCGGCGGCATCGATCCGACCTCGGCCAGCAGCCGTAAGGCGCCGCTTTCCACCGGGTCGGCTGATTTTATCGACGCCATCCGCCAGCAAGCCGAGCTGGCCGTGCAGGAAGCCGACGCGGTCCTGTTCCTGGTCGACGCAGCGGCGGGGGTAACCCCGGCCGACGTCGAGGTGGCGCGCCTGCTGCGCAAGAAGCAGACCCAGCGCGAGGGTGTCCTTTGGCCGCCGGTGTTTCTGGTGGTCAACAAGGCCGATAACCAGACCCTGCGCTCCGGGGCGCCGGAATTCTACGAGCTGGGTGTGGGAGAGCCCTATCCTATCTCGGCTTTGCACGGCACGGAGACGGGCGACCTGCTGGACGACCTGGTGGCCTCTTTCGCGAAACAGGATGAAGACGAGGACGACGACTCGATCAAGATCGCCATCGTGGGCAAACCCAACGTGGGTAAGTCCAGCCTGTTGAACCGCCTGATCGGTGAAGAACGCTCCATCGTCAGCCCGATTGCCGGGACGACGCGGGACGCCATCGACACCCAGATCGATTACAACGGTCTCCAGGTGACCCTGATCGACACGGCCGGTATTCGCCGCCGCGGGCGGGTGGAACCGGGCGTCGAGAAATACTCGGTGATCCGTTCGATGCGCGCCATCGAGCGGGCCGACGTGGT
>JAAZNB010000180.1 GCA_012798515.1 Chloroflexota bacterium | reverse complement strand
TACTGTACGGCGCCCAACAGATCAACCTGAACGGCCTGGGCGGCGACGATAGCTTCACCTTCACCCCCGGTGCAACCCTGAACGGGACCATCGACGGTGGAGCCGGCAGCGACACGCTTGATTTCAGCGCCTACCCGACCGGCTTGCAGGTGCAGCTGGTGAGCGCCACCGGTGGGGATGGCTTCTCGGGCAACAGCGCCGGCGTGTTGGCCGGGTTCGCCCGCATCAACACCATCCTGGCCAGCGGCACCAATAGTGACCAGATCACCGGCACCCAGGCAGACGGGCAGTGGACGGTCGACGGTTCCAACACGTACACCAGCAATGGCAGCACGCTCAACTTCTCCGGGTTCGAGACCCTGGTGGGCGGCAGCGGCGTCGACCGCTTCGACATCGTTGGTTCACAGGCCTTCGATCTCGATGGTGGAGCCGGAGACGACATCTTCGCCTTCGCCGACGGCGCGCACCTGACCGGCAACATCAACGGTAACGTTGGCGATGACCTGCTGGATTATTCGGCTTACACCGTTGCCCGGCGCATCTTGCTGACCGGCTACGAAAGCGACGATGGCTTTATCGGCATCGACGCCAGCCTGGTCCCGGCTTTGATCGGCATCTTCAATCACATCAATCTGATCACCGGCAGCAGCGACCCGGTTGACCCCGACGTGCTGGTGGGTCTCGACCGCAGTGCTCAGTGGGTGATCGGCTACATCAATACCTACCACGTCAACCCGACCCTGACGTACGATTCCTTCGAAACCTTGATGGGCGGCGACGGCCAGGATACCTTCGAGATCTCCGGTAAACAAGATGTCACCCTGGTGGGCGGCGGCGGAGACGACGAGTTCTACATGGAAGAGGACGCCGAAGTGGACGTGATCAATGGCCAGGGCGGCGAGGATAAGATCTACTACAAGACCACCACCCCGGTCACCTATGATCCGGTGGTTGGCACGGCGCCTGGCATTGGCGGCGGCTTCAGCAGCATTGAAGTCGTTGGCCTGTACGTCCCGCCGCCACCCCCACCGCCGGCCGTCCCGGTGATCATCCCGCAGCAGCCGGGTGAGCCCGAAGTCGTTCGCCTGCCCATCCTGGTCATCCGGGTCGACAGCGACGAACTGACCAACATCACCTGCCGGGCCTGTGCGGGCGTCGTCCTGCGCCTGGAAGAAGGCAACCAGGTCTTCTTCGGCCTGGGCAACGGCAACCGGGCCAGCCTGGCGTATCTGCCGGCGCTGGACGCCCAGCCGCAAGGCTATACCCCGGTCTACACCTTGCGGGTGAACCTGGCCTGGGGCGCCTATGCGGTTGCCCAGACCGGCACGCCCATCCAGGTCTCCTTCGTGGTGCCTGCCTGCTTCGCCGGACGTCAGTTGGCCATCTTCTACTGGGATACGACGCTCAATGCTGGTGCGGGTGGCTGGGTCGAGCTGGATACGACTTTCCTGGCCGCCAGCCAGAGCGGCGATTACGACCGGGTGCAGGCCTGGACGAGCCATACCGGGACGTTCATGCTGGCCGTGCGCGGCGTAGCGGCCTGCGACGAGGGGAACGACTTTTTCGCTGCGCCGGCCGTACCATAACAGTGATTACCGGTCTCGGGTAGGTTTACCGGTGGCCTTTATTAGCCTGACCGCCAGGCGCCCACTGTCTCCAGTGCGCCGGCGGTCAGGTTCTCTATTTAAGCCCTGGTATGCACCTTTTGGGTGACTGCACGCCCCGGCGGAGGGCCTTCCGTATTCTCAGCAGCCACCCGGGTGACGCGGATTGCGGAGTACGCTTACCCAATTGGGTACTCTTTGGAGCGCGGCGTTGATTATTGTTTGTGGCGCATGTGGCCGATGCTATAATCTTTTCAACTTGAGGACGGGGAACGGTTATGGCGGCTGGTAGCATTCTCGATGCCCATTACGAAGTCAAACCATTTTACGATGAGATGTTCGCGTCGGAAGGCCGGTCACGCTCGCATTACCAGGTCTTGCACACACAACTCAGCGGTATGACGGCCGACGATTTTGCCGAACGGCGCAAGGTGGCGGACGCGACCTTCCTTTACCAGGGGATTACCTTCACTGTGTATGGCAAAGAGGAGGGCATCGAGCGCATTTTCCCGTTCGACCTCGTGCCGCGCATCATCCCGCACGACGAGTGGCAGCACCTGGAACGGGGCCTCGTGCAGCGGGTGACGGCACTCAACCTGTTTTTGGACGATGTCTATCACGAACAGCACATCTTGCGGGAAAACCGCATCCCCCCTGAGCTGGTCTTCAGCGCCAAGCACTTCCGCCGGGAAATGATGGGGATCAACCCGGCTAAGGGTGTTTACGCTCACATCGTCGGTACGGATATCGTGCGCAGCGAAGATGGCCAGTATTACGTGCTGGAGGATAACCTGCGATCTCCGTCTGGGGTGAGCTACATGCTCGAAAATCGGGAGGTCATGAAGCGCACCTTTGCCGAGCTCTTCGCCCGCTACGACGTGCTGCCGGTCGAGCATTACCCCCACGAGCTGCTCAAGACGCTCCAATCGGTGGCCCCACACGGCTTTACCGATGCCAGTGTGGCCTTGTTGACGCCAGGGATCTACAACTCGGCCTATTTCGAGCACGCTTTCCTGGCCCACCAGATGGGCATCGAGATCGTGGAGGGGCGCGACCTGGTGGCGCATAACAATAAGATCTACATGCGCACCACGCGGGGGTTACAGCTGGTGGACGTGATCTACCGCCGGGTGGACGACGATTTCCTCGATCCGCTGGCTTTCCGCCAGGACAGCGCCCTGGGGGTGGCCGGCCTGCTGAATGCCTACCGGGCAGGCAACGTGACCCTGGCCAATGCCATCGGCACCGGGGTGGCGGACGACAAGGCCGTTTACGCCTTCGTCCCCGAGATGATCCGGTTCTACCTGGGGGAAGACCCGGTTTTAAACAACGTAACCACCTACATCGGCCTGCGTGAGGACGACTGCCGTTATATCCTGGAACACATCGACCAGCTGGTGGTCAAGGCAGTCAACGAAAGCGGCGGCTACGGCATGCTGATCGGGCCGCACGCCACCCGGGCCGAACGCGAGCAGTTCTGCGAGCGCATCCGGGCCAACCCACGTAACTATATTGCCCAGCCCACGCTGGCTTTGAGCCGTCACCCGACCATGCTGGAGAACGAACTGACCGGCTGCCACATCGACCTGCGTCCCTACACCCTGTATGGAGAGAAGATCACCGTCGTGCCCGGCGGGCTGACGCGGGTCGCCCTACGCAAAGGTTCGCTGGTGGTCAATTCATCCCAGGGTGGGGGTAGCAAAGATACCTGGGTGCTGCGCGAATGAGGTGGTATGCTTTCAAGGGTGGCTGAAAGTTTATATTGGATGGCGCGTTACATCGAAAGGGCCGAGGACCTGACCCGGCTGCTGGCGGTGAACTTCAACGCCCTCCTGGATACGCAACCGGAATATGCCCAGCAGGGCTGGCAGCCGCTGGTCACCATGACCGGCGACGAGGCGCTGTTTACCGAGGTGTGCGGCGAGGCCACCGCCCAGGCGGTGATGGAGTTCATGTTGTGGCACCCGCTCAATCCGAACGCCATCACGACCTGTATTCTGCGGGCGCGGGAAAACGCCCGCGGTGTGCGCGAACAGATCAGCAGCGAGATGTGGGAGCACATCAACCGGCTGTATTTTTTGATCCGCGATACCAGCCGGGCAACCGTACTGGCCAGCCCCAGCGAATTCTTCCGCCAGGTGCGCGATGGTTCACAGGCCTTTCAAGGCATCACCACGGCCACCATGACCCACGGAGAGCCGTATCATTTCATGCAGCTGGGCATGCACCTGGAACGGGCCGATAAAACCATCCGTATCCTGAACGCTAAATACCTGTACATCGACCAGTTGTCCCAGGACTCCGCAGAAGCTTCGCTGCAGTTGGTCGCCTTGCTGCGGTCCTGCAGCGCTTTCGAGCCATTCCGGCGGGCGGCGAATAGTGAATTGAACATCGAGCTGGTGGTGGACTTTCTCCTGCTTGACCGCTTATTCCCCCGGGCGGCCCTGTTCTGCCTCAATCAGGGATTGTCTGCCCTGGATATCCTGGGCGGCAACGGTACGACGCCGCTGCGGCCGGCCAACCCGCGCCGGACGCTCGGCCGGGTCACGGCCGATCTGGAGTACCTCGACATCCACGAGGTACTTGGCGCCGGGATGGATCCTTATCTCCACCGGCTTTTGTTACGCCTCAACGCGGTGGGCGACGATATCGCCCAGGCCTATTTCACCACACGGGTGATCCTGCCCGATAGCCGGCCGCAGCAGCAACAGCAGCAACAATAGCCATCTATCCGAAAATCGTTGCGGGAATCACGGTGTACAGGATCACGCCCCCGTAAAAACAGACATTCCTGATTTTGCGGATAGATAGGAAGACTTTTTCAGGACCAGCGAATTTATGCGCATCCGAATCGAACACACCACCACGTTCAATTACGACCAGCCGGTCAGCGAAGCCTATACCGAAATGCGTTTGAAACCGTTGGATGGCAACGGCCAGCACTGCCTGGCCTTTACGCTGAAAACCGAGCCGCGGGACGAAATCTTGCAATACGACGACCGGTTTGGAAACGACGTGCGCCATTTCGACGTCATCCAGCCTCACCAGCGCTTGATGGTAGCCGCCCGGAGCGAAGTGATCACCCCGGGTGATTTTTTAGAGCCGGTGGAACGTCTTTCCCCGCTGGACGAGCACGATTTTCTGTCCGAGAGCGTGTATACGGCCAACAGCGCCGGGATCGACCATTTTGCTGCCGGCCACGCCGTGGCAGGTGATGCGCGTGCCACGGCTTTTACGTTGATGGAGGCCATCTACACCGCGGTCAAATATGAAAAGGGGGCTACCGACGTCAGTACCACGGCCGAACAGGCGCTGGCCCTGGGGCGGGGTGTGTGCCAGGATTTCGCCCACATCTTGCTGGCGGCCTGCCGCAGCCAGCGTATCCCGGCTCGCTATGTGAGCGGCTACCTGTACAACAACGGGCATACCGAGGCCACTCACGCCTGGGTGGACGCCTTCATCCCCGGGTTGGGCTGGCTGTCCCTCGACTCCACTCACGGCCGGCAGCAGACCGAGCAGTACGTGCGGGTGGCCATCGGGCGAGATTACGCCGACGTCTCGCCTACCCGCGGCGTGTTCGTGGGTAACGCCAAAGAAAGCATGGACGTACAGGTCAAAGTCGAGGCCGGTTAACCCCCGGCCGGGCCGGCGGTAAAATCCCCGATCCAAATTTCACACAACTGAGATCCAGGGCGACGTGCGCAGCGGGCTTTCCCCTCCGTGGCCGCCGGAAAGATAACGATCCGGATGAGGTCGCCATGACTTGTTCCCCTGCTGGCGTTATGATTACTCTTGACTTAAAGTGTACTTCAACTTTTACAATGCATCTGCTTGAGAAAAGGGGCATAACCTGATGGAACCCGGTTTGACGATCAAGGAAGTCGCACGGCTCAGCGGTTTGAAGGAACATACCTTGCGCTATTACGAGCGCATCGGTTTGTTGGACGTGGTGGAGCGGGCGGAGAACGGTCACCGTCGCTACGCGGCGCAGGACCTGGCCTGGATCGAATTTGTCAATCGTCTGCGCGTCACGGGCATGCCTGTACGCCAGATGCAGGCCTTCGCCGATTTGCGCCGCCAGGGAGAGCAAACCGCCCGCCAACGGCGCCGGCTGCTGGAGGAGCACCAGGCGACGCTGGAAGGGCAGATGGCTGAGCTCGAACGAAACCTGGCGGTCATCCGGGACAAGATCGGGTATTACCGTAAGTTGGAGGAAAACACACATGCACAACCATGATTCGAATCGCTTCGAGCGCGGCCTGGAAAAGCTGGCCCAGGTGGATGGGTCGGCCGGGGCTGAGGTGGTAGAGCCCCTGGGGGACCTGGGACGCTACATCGTCGAGTTCGCTTTTGGCGATATTTACAGCCGGGAAGGGCTGGGACTGCGGGAAAGAGAAATTGCCACGGTGGCCATGCTGACCGCCATGAGCGGGCGAGAGCCGCAGCTGCGGGTACACCTCAACGGAGCGCTCAACGTGGGGGTGACGCCGCAGGAGATCGAGGAGGTCATCCTGCACAGCGTGCCGTATGCCGGTTTCCCCACGGCCATCAATGCTATGAACGTGTTCAAGCAGGTGCTGGCGTCGCGCAGCCGGCCGGATAGTGAGGCGTAAGCATTTGGCCCGGCGTTAACGCCCATGCAGTGCGCCGGCGGTCAGGTTTTCGATGAGGGTCTTACGGGCGAAGATATAGACCACCAGCATGGGCAGGGTGGCCAGGATGGCGGCGGCCATGATCAACTCCCAGTTGCCCATCCCTTCCAGATTCTTGAATTGGGCAATGCCCAGCGCCACCGTGCGCATCTGGCGGTCGGAGGTGACCACCAGCGGCCAGTAATAGTCATTCCAGAAGCCCAGCATGGAAAAGACGGCCACGGTGACGATGGAAGGCAGGCAGACGGGGACGTAGAGGGAGATCATGCGCATGAGAACGCCGGCTCCGTCGATCTGGGCCGCGTCGTCGAGTTCCTGGGGTACCGTGAGCATGAACTGGCGCAGTAGGAAGATGGCAAACGCCGCCCCGGCGCGGGGGATGGTCAGCCCGGCGTAGGTATCCTGCCAGCCCAGCTGGGTGATCAACAGGTAAGAGGGCAGCATCAGCACCTGGGGCGGGATCATCATCGTGCCCAGGATGAAGGCAAACAGGAAGTCTTTGCCCCAGAAGTCGAGTTTGGCAAAGGCATAAGCTCCCAGGAAGGCTGTGACCACTTCCAGGCACACCCCGCAGAGGGTGACGATCACTGAATTGAAGATCGAACGCAAGAAGACGTCCTGGGCCAGCACAACGCGGTAATTATCCAGGGTCCACTGTACGGGCAGCAGCCGGGCGTGGGCGGTGAAGATTTCGGCGGAGGGCTTGAAGGAGGCCAGCACCATCCACAAGTAAGGGAAGAGCACAATCGATGCGAACAGGGCCAGGGATACGTACAACAGGCCCTCCGAGATGAGAGCCTGTACCCGCCGGGCCCGGGGGGATGGCTTACTGGTAAAAGACACTTTTCTCTCCGAATTTCTGCTGCAAGAGCATCAGGGTGAAAATGATCACGAAGATGATCCAGGAACTGGCGCTGGCTTTACCGGCGTCGAAAAACTGGAAGGCGTTCTGGTAGATGTAGTACAGCAGGACGTTGGTGCTGCCCAACGGGCGGCCTTCGGTCATGATAGCCACAATGCCGAAGACGCGAAATGAATCGATCAACAGCATGAACAGGACGAAAAAGGTCACCGGGCTCAGGAGAGGGAAGGTGACCTTCCAGAAACTGGTCCAGCGCGAAGCGCCGTCGACGGCCGCAGCTTCGTGGTAGTCGCGGGGGATATTTTTCAGGCCGGCGATGAAGAGCAGGCTGACGAACCCCAGTGATTGCCATACCCCGGCCAGGGCCAGGGCCGGCAAGGCCAGGGCCGGGTCGTTGAGCCACTGGGGGATGTATGCAGGGGGCAGGCCAAGGCCGGCCAGGAACTGGTTGAGTGGCCCGATCTGGGGGTTATAGATATAGGACCATACCACCGAGACTACCGAAATGGACGTGATAGAGGGGATGAAATAGACCGATTGGAAAAAGCCTTGCAGGCGGCGGATGCGGGTGAGAGCCGTGGCGAGCAGCAGCCCGCTGGCCAGGCTGAGCGGGATATAAATCAGGCAGTACTCCAGCGTGCGCAGCAGTGAATTCCAGAAGTCGCTGGAGGGGGCCAACAGGCGCAGATAATTGCCGCTCCCGACGAAGGTTTGGGCCGGGCTGATCAGATCCCAATCGAAGAAACTCAGGCGCAAAACGTACAGCGAAGGGTAGTAGACGAACACGGCGGCGATAAGCAGGGCCGGCGAGAGCAGCAGGTAAGCCAACACAGTCCGCCCCAGTTTCTTGCGCGTAGTCGATGAGAGCCGTCTCATGGCGCCTTGCCTGAGGCGCCGGCCCGGGCCTGGTGAGCAGCCAGCAGGTTCTCGTAAGAATCAGATGGAATCTCGATACTCCGGCCCATCAACGCCGGGCCCAGGTAGGGGTCATCGCCGTGGCAGTCGCTGCCGGCGGTGGCCAGCAAATCCAGGCCCCGGGCCCATTGGGTGTAGAGACGGATTTCTTCCGGGCTGTGCACCGGGGTGAGGGTTTCGATGCCGTCCAGGCCCCAGTCACGGTACTGGCGCAGGTGTTCTCCGTCGTGTAGCAAGAAACCCAGGGCGGCCATGACGCGCTCGTTTTTCCCGCCCGGGTGGGCCAGCACGGCGATCCCGCCGGCCTGGTGGATCAGCTCGATGGCGGGCCGCACGGCCCAGGGCGCTAAATCGGCGTAGGCGAAGCCCAGGGCCTGCATGGCTGCTTGAAAAGCGGACAGGCAGCGGGTGGGGTCGTTATCGAACAGGTCGGCGGCCAGGCGCTTGACCAGGCGCAGGGAGTAAAAGGTGTGCAAAGACCCGCCGGCCAGCTCTTCCAGCTCCAGGCGGGCGCCGCGGCGGCAGAAGTAATCCAACAGGCGCTGCGTATACAGGCGGTCGATCTCCTGTACCTGGCGCAGGTGTTGGTGCAGCCCCGGGTGGTCCGGGTCGACAAAATAGCCCAGCAGGTGCACCACGCGGCCCTGGTGGCGCAGGGAGAGCTCGATGCCGGGGATAAAAGGCAGCCCGGCGCAGGCCTGCCGGGCCCGGGCGACCTGCTCGCCGGAGATAAAATCGTGGTCGGTGATGGTGGCCGCGTCGTAGTGGCAGGCCTTGATTAAGGCAATTCGTTCTTCGATGGTGACGTTGCCGTCGGAGCAATCGGTATGGCAGTGAGCGTCGATGCGCATGGGCTTTCCTGAAAAGTGGGCCGGGCGGCCCGCATGGGAATGAAGAGCTCGCGGTTGGCCGGCGAGCTCTTCATTCGTTTTACGTTGGCTTATTGTTACTGTGCCAGTAAGGCGTTGACCTGGTCGTTGGCGGCTTGCAGGGCGTCGGCCGCGCTTTGCTGCCCGAGCATTGTGCTCTCGATGGTGCCCAACAGGATCTGTTTGACCTGCAAGACGTGGCGGCTGGGCCACAGGGTGGGCGGGACAACGTTCTGGATCAGGCCCACGGCCAGCTCGTAGTTCTCGAAGCCGGTGATGTAATCTTGCATGGCATCCAGCGAGGAAGCCCGCACGGGCAGGTAGCCGGAGGTCTGCGCCCAGGCGGCGTTGACCTCCGGGCTGGTCAGGAAGGCGATGAATTGGGCTGCGGCCTGGCGCTCGGCGTCATCATTGCCCAGGATGTACAGCGAGTTACCGCCGGCCGGGCTCTGGAAAGTATAGCCTTCACCGGCCGGGAAAGCCATGGCTTTCACTTCGGGCAGGTTGGCGTGGTAGTAGCCGGTCCCGTAACTGGAGACGGCGAACATGGCGATCTGTTGGGAGCCGAAGGATTGCAAGGTCTGCATGAAATCTGCATTATACAAGAAGGCCCCGTTCTGGGCGCCGTCGCCCCAGTCCTGCAAGACTTTGATGGCCGTGGCGGAGTTCAGGTTGGCAGTCTGGCCGTCGGCGCTGAGCAATTCGGCGCCGTTGGAGCGCACGGCCGTCTCGAAGATCCAGGGATCGTCCAGGGCGAAGGCCGCGCCGTAGACGCCGGTCTCGTCGTGGATGGTCTGGGCGGCCTGGACGAACTCGTCCCAGGTCTGGGGTGGGTTATCCGGGTCTAACCCGGCCTGTTCGAACAGATCGGGGTGGTAGAAAACCTCGGCCACCGAAAGCGCCAGCGGGACGCCGTAGACTTTACCGTCGTGGGTGGTGACGTCCAGGAGGGTGGGGTAAATGTCCCCGAAGAACTCGCCTGTCCCGGCGCCCATGTAATCCTCGATGGGCTGGGCCAGGCCGCTGTCGATGATGTAATCGTCGTAACCAAAGCCGATGGCGGCGATGGAGGGCAGGTCCTGGCCGGCTGCGCCGCGCTGGATGCCTTCGATGATGGAGGCGTAATCCTCATAGGACTGGCCGCTGACCACGATGCCCGGGTTGGCCTGATTGAAGGCCTGGATCTGATCGGCCAGGAAATCGCCCGCATCGGAGCCTTCTCCGTAGGGGTACCAGAAGG
>JAAZNB010000179.1 GCA_012798515.1 Chloroflexota bacterium | reverse complement strand
TGGACGAGTTCAAGCGCTACCGCATCCAGCTGGTGGACACCCTGGCCCGGCTCCAGCCCGAAGATTGGGCCCGTCCGGCCCGCCACGCCATCTTTGGGCCTACCAGCCTGCAAGAACTGGTAGCCTTCATGGCCACCCACGACCGCAACCACGTGCGCCAGGTGATGGCTACCCTGTCTACCGTGAAAGAGATCTAGACATCTCCCCGGGGACCGCCAGGTTCGCTCTACTAAAAATGAGCCAAACGGTTCCATCGTGAGGTGTTTCAACCCATTTCATAATATAATATTAACTTAACACCTCGATTCGAGCGGACCGCAGTGAGACGACCCACCCGTATCCCGGTTCAGCATCAATTTAGCCAGGCACAAGGGGAAATGGATTCGGTACAACGCTTGACGAGCCTGATACCTGTATGCCATCCATATTTGTATAAGAGTTTCGTTAGATTGACTCGATTTCGTATACATGATCTGGTTTCTCGCATTAGAGATTGGTATAATCTTCTCGAAGCTAGAAATTAATGATTGGTGGGTTGTGGTAATTGTTGTAGGAGGAATGTGTGAACTCACGTAACCAGTCGTACGTAATCTACCTGCTGTTATTTGTAGCCATCATAGCCATGCTGGTTTACAATTTTGGTTCTCAAGGCAGCAGCCAGGACGTTTTAACTATTAATGAGGTGGCTGAGGGGATTCAATCGGGGAATATCTCGAAAATCGTGGAAGATGAGGATCGTTTACGCATTACCTTTAACGATGGCACCCAAAAAACATCCACAAAAGAGTCTACCGCTACCCTGGTCGAACAACTGCTGCAGCTTGGAGTGACTACGGACCAGCTGTCTTCGGACGTAGTCAAGATCGAGATCAAACCGCCAAGCGCATGGTTGGGCATCGTCACCGCCCTGGGATACATCTTACCCTTTATCATCCTGGGGGGGGCTTTCTTCTTTATCTTCCGTCAGGCCCAGGGCAGCAACAACGCCGCCCTTTCCTTCGGGAAATCCCGGGCCCGCATGTTTACCGGCGACCAGCCGACCGTGACATTCGATGACGTCGCCGGGGTCGAGGAGGCCAAAGAAGAACTCAAAGAAGTGGTTGAGTTCTTACGAGAACCACAGAAATTCATCGCCCTGGGGGCGCGCATACCCAAAGGCGTCCTCCTGGTCGGCCCTCCTGGGACGGGCAAGACGCTGTTGGCCAAAGCCGTGTCCGGAGAAGCGGGCGTGCCCTTCTTCTCGATCTCGGGCTCGGAATTCGTCGAAATGTTCGTGGGTGTCGGCGCCAGCCGCGTACGCGACCTGTTCGACCAGGCCAAACGCAACTCGCCGTGCATCGTCTTTGTGGATGAAATCGACGCCGTCGGACGCCAGCGTGGCGCCGGCCTGGGTGGAAGCCACGACGAACGCGAGCAGACCCTCAACCAGATGCTGGTCGAGATGGACGGTTTTGACACAGATACCAACATCATCATCATGGCCGCCACCAACCGGCCCGACATTCTGGACCCGGCCCTGCTGCGCCCCGGTCGTTTCGACCGCCGCGTGGTGCTGGACCGCCCGGATATGCGCGGTCGTGAGGCCATCTTAAAGGTACACATCAAAGGCAAACCCATCGACAGCACCATCGATCTGGGTGTGTTGGCCAGGGCCACCCCTGGTTTCGTCGGCGCCGACCTGGAAAATCTGGTCAATGAAGCCGCCATCCTGGCCGCCCGGCGCAACAAACGGGTGATCACCCAACCCGAATTCGAAGAAGCCATCGAGCGCGTCATCGCCGGTCCGGAACGCAAGAGCCGCCTGATCAGCGAGGAAGAAAAACGCATCGTGGCCTATCACGAAGCCGGCCACGCAGTGGTGATGAACGCCTTACCCGAAGCCAACCCGGTGCAGAAAGTTTCCATCATCGCCCGCGGTATGGCCGCCGGTTATACCATGTCACTGCCCACCGAGGATCGCACCCTGACGCCCCGCAAAAAGCTGCTGGCTGAAATGGTCGGCCTGCTGGGCGGGCGCGCCGCGGAAGAGCTGGTCTTCGACGACATCACCTCAGGCGCCGCCAACGACATCGAACGGGTCACCCAGCTGGCCCGCTCCATGGTCACCCGCCTGGGAATGAGTGAAGAACTGGGCCCCATGGTGTACGGACAGAAAGAGGAACTCATCTTCCTGGGCCGGGAGATCTCCGAACAGCGGGATTATTCCGAGGCAGTAGCCGAAAAGATCGACAAAGAAGTGCGCGGCCTGGTCAATGACGCCTACATACGCGCCAAACAACTGCTGACCGAATACCGCGGCAAGCTGGATGCCGTAGCCCAGCGCCTGCTGGAAGTGGAAACCATCTCGCGGGAAGAGTTCGAAAAGATCTTCCCCCCACCTGTGCCCAAACGTAGTGGCACCCCGGTAGTGATCGAAGATTATTCATAACCAAACAAAAAGCATGCTCGATGACGAGCATGCTTTTTTATTTTAATTTGGGGACGATCTCAGCCCCGACCGGATGTGTTTCCCGCCCACTGGCCGCTAGTGAATAATTCCCCTGCACCCGGCAGGGCTACTCGCAAGGTTGACCAGCCTCCCCAGGCTCGATCCACCCCTGGCCCGAGAGGATCAAGGCCTCCACGTGCTCCAGGGTGTATTCGTCTACCGGGAACCAGTGGATCGACGGGTCGCCGGCCTTGAACCAGTTGGCCTGGCGGCGCACAAACTGGCGGGTCAGGCGCTGGATGTGCGCCACGGCCTCGTCCAGGCTCCACTGGCCGTGTAGATAAGCTACCAGCTCCCGATAACCGATGGCCGAGAGGGACGGCAGCTCGGGGGAATACCCCTGCGCCAACAGGCCGCGCACTTCTTCCAGCCACCCGGCGGCCAACATGGCCTCGATCCTGGCATCGATGCGCCGGTATAGTTCTTCCCGGGGGCGCGTCAGGCCGATGGTCAGGCGACTGTAAGGCGACTGCACCTTACGGCGCTGATCGGAAAAGCGCCGCCCGGTGAGAAAGATGACCTCCAGGGCGCGCACCGTGCGGCGCACGTTGGGAGGATCGATGTTCGCCGCCGCCGGCGGGTCGATCAACGCCAGCCTGCGGTGCAGCTCGGCTGCACCGATCTGGCCTGCCCAGCGTTCTAGCGCCGCTCGCAGCTCCGGATGAGGCTGCTGTTCGGGGGGCGCCCAGCCCTCGGTTACCGCCCGCACGTACTGCCCGGTGCCGCCCACCAGGAAGGGTAGCTTTTCCCGGGAGTGGATGCCGGCGATGGCCTGGCAGGCCGCCCGTTGAAACACGGCCAGGCTCCAGGTCTCTTCCGGCGTGGCCACGT
>JAAZNB010000766.1 GCA_012798515.1 Chloroflexota bacterium | reverse complement strand
ACCCGGTACAGCTCACTCAGGCCGGGGCTGGTGAAGACCTCCTCCAGCGGGCCGGTGCGCAGCACCTGCCCGTCGCGCATCAGCACCAGGTGGGTGGCCAGGGCGGCGGCGATCTCGGGCTCGTGAGTGGTGAACACCACGGTCACCCCTCGCTCGGCCAGGTCGTGCAACAGCCGGATCAGGCCACGCTTGTTGCCCAGGTCGAGGTGCGAGGTCGGCTCGTCCAGCAGCAGCAGGCGGGGCTGCTGGGCCAGGGCGCGCGCCACCAGCACCAGCTGGCGCTCGCCGCCGCTCAGGTAGGGCATGGAACGCCAGCGCAGGCCATCCATTCCCACCTGGCGCAGGGCGTCCAGGGCGATCCTCTCGTCCTCGGCAGTGGGCATGGCCAGGGGCGCCAGGTGAGGGGCGCGGCCCAGGAGAGTGAATTCCAACAGGGAGTATTCGAAGGGGACGTGCTCGCTCTGCGGCACCAGCGCCATCCACTGGCCCAGCTCCCGGCGGGCGTAGTCGCCCAGGGGACGCTGTTCGAGCAGGATGCGGCCGCGCTGCGGTTTCAACCAACCCAGGGCCAGGTGCAGCAGGGTGGTCTTCCCGGCGCCGTTGGGCCCCAGGATGGCCGTCACCGTACCCTGCCCCACCGGCAGGTCGAAGTCTTGCAGCACGGCCGGAGAGGCCGTGGGCAGGCCGCCGGCATGGGGCAGATCCCTGGACCGGGAACTTCCGTTATCCTGGGTGAAGCCCCCGGCATGGGGGAGGCCCTCGGCATGGGGGAGGCCCCCGTTCCGGGGGAAGCCCCCGGAACGGGGGTAGCCGAAGGTCACCTGTTCGAACTGCAACAGCGGGGCCGGGCTCATCGCTCTCCTCCGGTACCCTGGCGCATCATCAAGACCAGGAAAACCGTGGCCCCGATCAACGAGGTGAGGATGCCCAGGGGAATCTCGCCCGGCATCAGCACCCGGGCCAGGTCGTCGCACAGCACGGTAAAGCTGGCCCCTACCAACATAGAGGCAGGGATGACGAAGCGGGCGTCGGCGCCAAACAGAAGGCGGGCCACCTGGGGGATGATCAGGCCCACCCAGGCAATGATCCCGGAGACCGAGATGACCGCCGCCGTGGCGATGACCGCGGCAGTCAACACCACGGCCCGCTCCCGGCCCGGGGCGGCGCCCAACGAGAAGGCCGTCTCGTCGCTGAGCGAAAGCAGGTTGACCCGCCAGCGCATGCGGTAAGCCACGAACAGCCCGATCGTCACGGCCGGCAGGATAGCCAGGAACTGAGACCAGGTCATGCTCCACAGCCCACCCAGCAGCCAGAAAGTGATCTCCGGGAGCTGGCTGAGCGGGTCGGCGATGTACTTCAGAACGCCCAGCCCGGCCGAGAACAGGGCCGAGATGGCAATGCCGGCCAGCACCAGGCGCAGCGTCCAGCCTCCGTAACGCACCCGCCGGGCCATAAAGTAAGACAGGCCCAGCCCCAGCAGGGCGAACAGGGCGGCCATGATCTGCACCGCCCAGGGAGAGCGGGACAGGAAGATGATGCTGAACGCCGCTCCAAAAGCAGCCCCCTGGGAAACGCCGAGGAAACCGGGTTCCACCAGGGGGTTGCCAAAAATGGTCTGGAAGACCACGCCGGCCGCCGCCAGCGACATGCCCAATAACATGGCCGTCAGCAGGCGGGGCAGGCGCAGGTTGAAAACCAGGCGCTGGGCCAGCTCGTCACTGGCCAGGCGCCCGGGGGTCATCCACACCGGGCCAGGATAGCGGCCCAGGAAGACCGAGACCAACAGGATAGAGACCAGGAGTACGGCCAGCCAGACCAGGGTCCTGGTGCGGCTGGCCGTACGAGTAGCAGTAGTTTCGAGGGAGATTGCAGCTTCGGACTGGCTCAGTTTATGTCTCCGGAGAAGAGCGGCAGGACGTTTTCCTGGAAGCCGGCTTCATCCATGCCGTACAGTTCCTGATAGAAAGTCTGTGCTTCGGCGGCCATGTCCAGGTCGGGGAACAGGTCCGGGTGCAGTTTGCCGGCTGCCCAGGCCAGGCCCAGGATCCAGCGCGTGTCGGGTTGGTCCCAGCTGTAGACGTCGCCGGCAAAGCCGAACACCTGGTCGTTCTGGACCGCGTCCAGCGCCTGCCACTGGGGATCGGCCTTCAAGGCGGCGACCACGTCATTCACCGGGTTGAAATAGGCTACGACAAAGATGGTGTCCGGGTTCCAGGCGGCCACCTGTTCCAGGCTGACTTTCAACCAGCCATCCACAGGATTGGCGTCTTCCCAGACCGGCTGTCCGCCGGCGGTCTGTACGATCCAGGTCTGCATCCAGCCCATGGGCGGCACGCTGAAGGCCACGTTGCCATCCTTATCATTGTAATACAAGATCAGCGTGCGCGGCTTTTGATCTTCCGTCACGCCGGACAGCGTCTGGGTGATGCTGTCCACGCGGTCCTGGTAGAAGGCGATCACCTCAGCGGCGCGCTGCGGGTTCTGGAAGAGCTTGCCCAGGGTTTCCATGTCACGCCAGTACTGGTCGGCGGTCTCGAAGTCCAGGTAGACGACCGGGATGTCCAACTCTTCCAGCGGGGCGCCCAACGTCTTGGCGTTGCTGCTCTTGAGGATCACGCAATCGGGCTGGGCGGCAGCAATCTGCTCCGGGCCGGCGTTGCTGTCCAGGGTGATCTTGTCGCTGAAACCGGCGTCCACCATGGGGATGAAGTTGCCGCTGCCCTGGGCGGTGGAGCCGAGGGCGGTGATGTTCTCACCGGCTTCCGGGAAGGTGTAGATGGCGTCGGCCACCATAAACAAGGCCTTGCCGGCCAGGACGATCTTGTGCGGGGGTTCGCTGAAGGTGACCGTGCGCCCCAGGGCGTCGGTGACCGTGATTTCGCCGGCCTCACCGGCGCTGCTGTCCACAGCCGGGGCAAAGCCAAACCCGCCCAGCAGGGCCTGCCCGTCGGGCGACAGCACCAGCTCGACGAAGGCCTGCGCCAGGTCGGGATTCTCGCTATCTGCGATGGGGGCGATGGGATAGGTGGCGATGGTGTTGAGCTCGTCCGGGATTTCCAGGGTACCAACTTTGTCGGCTGCGTCCGGAGTGATGTCGGTCTGGTAGACGATGCCGGCGTCGGCTTCGTCCAGGGAGACTTTGGTCAGCACGGCCTTGACGTTATCTTCGTAAGAAACCACATTGCTCAAGACGTCGTCTTTGAAGGTGGCGCCAAAAGCGTCGTCCTGCGAGGCCTTGTCCAGGAAGGCCACGGAGTACTGGCCCACCGGCACGGTCTCGTCGGCCAGGTCCAGTTTCAGGCCAGGCATGGCCAGGTCTTGCAGCTGGCTCAAGCCGGCGGGGTTCCCGGCCGGGTAGATCACCACCAGGCGGTTTTTGGCGAAGGTCTGGGCATCCGGCGCATTGACGCGCTGGGACTCGACGGCCGCGTCCATGTACTTATTGTTGGCGCTGGCAAACACATCGGCGGCCGCGCCCTGATCGAGCTGCTGGGCCAGCTGTTGCGAGCCGGCGAAGTTAAACGAGACCGTCACGCCCGGGTTCTGTTCCTCGAACATGTGGCCCAGCTCGGTGAACGACTCGGTCAATGAAGCCGCGGCCAACACGGTCAACGTGCGGGGCTCGACGGGCGCCTGTGTGGGCTCGGCAGGGGCGACGGTGGCCTCGGGGGCCTGGGTGGCCTCGGCGCTGGCCGGCGCGGCGGTTGGCGCAGCCGGCGTGACCTGCGGAGAGCAGGCCGCGCTGGCCAACAGCACCACCAGCATTAAAAACGACATGAATTTCGAACGCATATTTTCATCCTCCTTACAGGATTTCCCGAACAAAATAGACAGCATTCACGCTGATTAAAGCGGACAGCTTTTCAGAGCACTGCGATAACGGGTCGAGAACGCCCCGGTCCGGCTGTGTTCCAACGGGCGCCGTTCAAGGCAGCTGGGACGAGCGCCCGGCCCCACCCTCCGGCCCAGGGGAGGTGCGGTAGACGGATTCGAGTCGTGACCGGGCCTGAGTGATGGCTTGCTGGATCTCTTCGAAAGAGTAACTTTCGAACAACGATTTCAACAGGAAGGCCTCGGCCTGGTGAACCAGGCTGGCCTGGCGCAGCGTAAAGGCGTTTTCCAGGCTGCTTTCATCCGGGCGAGTGGAGATGAAGGTGCCTTTGCCCACCAGGCGGATGACCAGGCCCTGGGT
>JAAZNB010000765.1 GCA_012798515.1 Chloroflexota bacterium | reverse complement strand
CGGCTATACGGCCGGTTCGCTCGTGGGGCTAAATCGGCCGGACCGGCGGAGCAAATTCAGGCGTCTTTGCGCATCACCTGGATGCCTTCGAAGCCTGCCAGGCGCTCCAACAGGCGCGAGATGCGGCTTACCAGGTAAAAATAGGGCGTGGAAAGGCCAGGGCTCACGTCCTGGAACCCGAACGGGCGATAAAAGGGGCGCAGCGACTTGCGGCAGGTCAGGTAAAGGGGCGGCGGCTGTGCCGACAGCAGGTGAGCGATAATCTCGCGTGCCAGGCCTTGCCGGCGATACCCGGGTCGTACGGCGATCGAGGCCAGCTCCCGAGAACCGTCCCGGTGCGGCTTGATCTGCCCACAGGCCAGCAGCTGGTCCTCTCCGTCCACGATCAGGACGAAACGGCGCCAGTCCAACCCCAGGGGATTGATGTCTACCAGGTGAATCAGGCTGCGGATGGCGGCCGCATCCCCGCTTTGAGCCGGGCGTAAGATGAAAGCGGGCCGCGACTGCACGTTTTCCTCCCTCGGGTTAGATGGCCGAACCGTTCAAAGCCGCTTCCGGCGCAGTCTTGCGGTACCAGCGCGGGCGGCGGACTTTGAGGGCCACCAGGGTGAAGAATAAGGCCAGGTGCATCCAGGCCTGGAAGGGGACGATCAGGCGGGTGAGGTAGGTGTCGGCCACCTGGGGCAGCTGGTTGGCGGTTTGCAGCAGCAAATCTTCAGGGAGGGTCAGGCTGAACAACTGGAGGAACAGAAAAGTTGCCCACAACAGCTTTTTCCGCCGGCGGTTGACCCCGAAAATGTGCACGTATACGTATAGCAGCCCGGGAAACAACAGAAAGACGTCGTAAGAGCGGTGGTAGGCGGTGACCATGGTGGCGGCGGAGAGAATGGCGAAATCCAGTAAGACGTCTTCTTTGCGGGCCGGCTTTTCTCGCAGCAGGTAAAGGGTGACGCCGATCAGGATCAGGGCGGCGGCCAGGTAGATGGCCCGGCCGAAGGCGGCGTCGGTGTTCAGGAGGCGCAACACCAGCGTTTCCAGGTGGTGCATGAACAGGCTGTCGTGGACGAAGGGCGACGGGTCGTTGAGGTTGCCGGCTTCGGTCATGCTCAAGGTGTTGAACAGGTAACCTTCCAGCTGTACGAGGATGGAACGCCCGCTGAGCACCACCGGCAGGAGGGTCAGGGCCAGTGTGCTGGCGGCGGTGACGACCGCCAGCCTGTAATCTTTGCGCAGCACGGCCTGCAACCAGTAGAGGATGATATTGGTCGGTTTCAACGAGGTCAGGGCCAGGAAGATGCCGGCCAGGGTGTGGCGCTTGTGGTAAGCCAGGATGAAGCAGGCCAGCAGGAAGAAGCCCACCAGGTTGCCCACCTGCCCGTAGCGGATGTTGCCCCGGGCGAAGCCGGTGTTCAACAGGCTGACCAGCAGGGTGATCTCGACCAGCCCGATGGGCCGGAACCAGGACAGGATGTAGCCCAGCATGGCCAGCGAGCCCAACGCCAGCAGCAGGTTGGCCAGGGTGAACCAGGCGTAGGCGGCCGGCAGAGAGGTCAGGGCAAATAAGGAAAAGAAGGCGGAGGCCTGGGGTGGGTAAGAATAGATGGCCTCCAGCGAGTTGGTGTAGCTCACGAATTCCTCACCGGCCACGGACACCAGGCGCTGGCGCAGCAGGTTCACGTCGTACGGGTTGCTGCCTTCGCTCCACAATGAGCCGGTGACGTAGTGGTGGGT
>JAAZNB010000178.1 GCA_012798515.1 Chloroflexota bacterium | reverse complement strand
GCAGGCCCGTGGCAAGGACTGATTGGAATAATGAGTAGAATCCTGATCGTTGACGATGATCCCCACATCCGGGAACTGGCCAGGGTATTCCTGCGTAACGAGGGCTTCGACGTCGTAGAGGCCTCGGATGGCCTGGAAGCCCTGTCCAGGCTCGAGTCGGTCAAGGCCGACCTGGTGGTGCTGGATATCATGATGCCCAACATGGATGGCTGGGAACTGTGCCGCCAGCTGCGCGCCGCTTTTGACATCCCTCTGCTGATGCTGACCGCCAAGGGCGAGACCAGCCAGAAGATCAAGGGCTTCGAGCTGGGCACGGACGATTACCTGGTGAAGCCTTTCGAGCCGCTGGAACTGGTGGCCCGGGTGAAAGCGCTGTTAAAGCGTTACCGCATCGCCGTCTCCCAGACCGTGCAGGTGGGCAAGCTGTTCATGGATCGTAAGACCTATGAGGTGATCCTGGATGGGGACAACATCACCCTGCCGTTGAAGGAATTCGAGCTGTTGTTCAAGCTGGCCGGCGATGCGGGTAAAACCTTCTCGCGCGACCAGCTCATCGAAGACATCTGGGGCTACGATTTCGAGGGCAATGAGCGCACCCTGGACGTTCACATCAACCGCCTGCGGGAGCGCTTCCTCGAAGAACGCTGCGCTTTCCGTATCCGTACAATCCGCGGCCTGGGTTATCGCCTGGAGCTGGTGGTATGAAGCCCATGCGCCCTGCCTGGCAGCACCGCCTGATCGGGACGGCGGGAGTGCTGGTTTACCTGCTGGCCATGTTTACGGTTGCGTTTTACCTCAGCGACCTGGTTTACCGGGCCGCCGGCTGGCGCCCCTCGCTGCTCGTGGCCCAGCTGACCAATTCTCTGTTGGGTTTGCTGTTCACCGGCCTGACCTTGGGCGGCGTGTCCTTCTTCTTCCGTTCCAGGAACTGGCCGCGCCGTGCGGGAATCCTGATCCCCATTATCGAGGCTCTGGAACGCATTGCTCAAGGGGATTTTGACGTGCGCCTGGACAAGAGTTTTACCGGGCACGAGGACGCGGGTATCTTTGGCGACCTGGTGGAGAGCGTCAACAACATGGCCGAGGGACTGAACCAGATGGAGAACCTGCGCCAGGAATTCATTTCCAACGTGTCGCATGAATTGCAGTCGCCGCTGACGTCCATCCGTGGTTTCGCCCAGGCGCTGCGGGACGAGCGCCTCAGCCCCCAGGAGCGGGCTCATTACCTCAACATCATCGAAACCGAGAGCACCCGCCTGTCGCGCATCACCGAGAACCTGCTGCGCCTGGCTTCGCTGGAGGCAAAGCAGGTGAGCTTCGAGGCCCGGCCATACCGCCTGGACCGGCAGATCCGGGGACTGGTGCTGGCCTGCGAGCCGCAGTGGACCGGGGGGCAGATCGACATGGACGTGAACCTGGATGAGATAGAGATCACCGCGGACGAAGACCTGCTCAGCCAGGTGTGGATCAACCTGATCCACAACAGTATCAAGTTCACCCCGCCGGGCGGACGCGTGTGTGTCGAGCTGCACGGCCAGGATGGACGCATCGATTTCAGCATCGCCGATACCGGCATCGGCATTACGGCCGCCGACCAGGAGCGTATCTTCGAGCGCTTCTACAAAGCTGACCCGGCGCGGCAGCGCACCCAAGAAGGCAGCGGGTTGGGGCTGTCGATTGCCAAAAAGATCGTCGAGATGCACCGGGGCGCCATTGGGGTAGAAAGCACGCCCGGCGTCGGGACGGTCTTCCGCGTTTCACTGCCGGCCGGGTAGCCCCGGCAACCCCCCTTTGCGTCGATCTCCCTGCCGGCGGGCCCGGCAGGGAGCCGTTTTTAATCGCCGGACGCTGTTTAAATTGAGTTTACATAAAGGGTGTATCGTCATTTAGGAATTTTGGGAAGCCGCCCGGAAGCAGGGCAGCCTCTGACCACGAAGGAGACAATAGTTCTATGTTCGATCGACACAATCACCCCGGGACGGCACGCAGGCAAACGGAGGCTGACAACACCCCACCCCTGGCGTTTAAATCTGTCAACTGGGGGCGCCTGTTTGCCTATCTCAAACCTTATCGCGGGCGGATGACCCTGGCCATCCTGGCCCTGGTGATCTCCAGCGGCTTTGGCCTGGCCTTTCCCATGGTCATCGTGCGCCTGCTGGACACCGTTACGCGCACGCAGGAGACCGGCCCGATCAACCTGCTGGCCGGGCTGCTGGTAGTTATCTTCCTCTTGCAGGCCGTGTTCAGTTTTTTTCAGTCTTACCTGCTGGCTTACGTCGGTGAGCGCATCGTCCTCGACCTGCGCACCTCCCTGTACGCCCACCTGCAACAGCTGTCGCTGGATTTCTACGCCAAACGGCGCGTGGGTGACCTGGTCTCACGACTGTCCAGCGACGTGACCCAGATGCGCACCATGCTGACCACCAACCTCACCATGCTGCTCAGCCAGGTGTTGACCCTGGTGGGTTCGATCGTGATCGTGCTCAGTATGAACGCCCGCTTTACCCTGTTCATCCTGGCCATGCTGCCGGTGTTGGTCCTGGTCGCCTTTACCTTTGGCCGTCGCATCCGCCGCGGCAGCACCCACATCCAGGACAGGCTGGCCGATTCGACCGTGGTGGCCGAGGAGGGCCTGCAAGGGATTCGCGTGGTGAAGAGCTTCGGACGGGAAACGTACGAGACGCAGCGTTACAACGGGGCCATGCAAAGCACCTTCGAGGCGGCCGTGCGCCTGGCCGTCAATAATTCTCTGTTCTCGTCCCTGATGATGTTCCTGGGTTTTGTGGCTATCGCTGCCATCATGTGGTATGGCGGGCGCGAAGTGATCGCCGGGCGGCTGACCCTGGCCATGATCACCGGCTTCTTGATCTACGGCGTCTCGATTGCCGCCAGCCTGGGGGGCCTGGGCGGCCTGTACGGGCAGCTCAGCGCGGCACTGGGTGGGGTGCAGCGGGTGTTCGAGATCCTGGATACTCATCCCAGCGTGCAAGACCTGCCCGGCGCAGCCTATCTGCCCGTGGCGGAAGGCCGCATCAGCTTCGAGGACGTGTCTTTTAGCTACGATGGCGCCACCCCTGTGTTGGAGGACGTCTCCCTGGACATCCAGGCCGGTGAGATCCTGGCCCTGGTAGGCCCCAGCGGGGCGGGCAAGAGCACGCTCTTCAACCTGATCCCCCGCTTCTACGACCCGACCCAGGGAACGATCCGCATCGATGGGCAAGACCTGCGTTCCATCACCCAGGCCAGCCTGCGCGAACAGATGGCTATCGTGCCCCAGGAGACCCTGTTGTTCGGCGGCACGATCCGCGAGAACATCCTCTATGGGCGCCTGGATGCCAGCGAAGAAGAGATGCTGGCTGCGGCGCGAGCGGCCAATGCTCACGAGTTCATCATGGCTTTCCCGGAGCAGTACGCCACGCGGGTGGGTGAGCGGGGCATGAACCTGAGCGGCGGCCAGCGCCAGCGGATCGCCATCGCCCGGGCGATCCTGAAAGACCCGCGCATCCTGTTGTTGGACGAGGCCACCAGCTCATTGGATAACGAGTCGGAGGAGCTGGTGCAGGAAGCCCTCGACCGGCTGATGCAGCACCGCACCACGGTGATCATCGCCCACCGCTTGAGCACCATCAAGGTAGCCCACCGCATCGCTGTGCTGGAAGATGGGCGCATCATCGAGCTGGGCACCCACGACGAGCTGATGGCGCACAACGGGCTGTACGCCCGTCTGTATTCGATGCAGTTCCGCAATCCGGAAGAGGAGCTCTCGGCGCTGCGCCTGGACCCCCGGCCCAATGGGAACCATACCGGGCAGGAGGAAGGCTCGGGATGGAGCGCCCCGGACCTGTTCCGCCGCATGGCGTAGCTGCAACGGTGGAAGGGGGAGGAAAGCAAAAAAGCGGCCTTGCCGGGTGCGAGTACCCGGCAAGGCCGCTTTGAAGTGAGCTCTGTGAGCGCCCACGGAGAGGGGAGGGCGGGATCTTGGCCCCGGTTTTAAAATCGTCTATACTTTACTACAACCGAATTTGAGAGACCCATTTTGAGGTGGACCTGGAATGGCGAGGCCGGCCGGGCGCACCTCAAAAGCGTGTTTATAGCGCCGGGGGGCCGGATGTAACAACCTTCCGGCTGGCGAGGGTGGGTTTAAGGAGTGAGCGCATGTCTAACTGGCAGCAGGTGCTGGCGCACTACGCACACAACGTGGAGCAGCATTTCGACGAATTGAAATACAAATTGCATTACCGCCTGGGCGGGCCGGACCCGATCAAGATCGTCCCTTACCGCGGTTTTGGCAAGCAGGGCCGTTTATACATCAAAGGGCGTGTCCTGGAGGACAAAGGGGACACGTCTTCGCTGGATAACGACAACATCTGGGACAACCTGGTCGATACCTATAAGCGGATGGAGAGCGACGAAGTGCCCTATGCCCGTCTGCTGGTGCGCTTCGATGGTCAGGAGCAAGAAGTGGTGGCCGACGAAGAAGGCTATTTCGAGGCCTGGGTAACGCCCCCTCGTCCCCTGCCGGCAGACCGGCTGTGGCACAACGTGGAGCTCAAGCTGCTGGAGCCCCTGTCGCCGCGCCAGAAAGGGCCGGTGCTGGCCACCGGGGAGGTTTTCGTGCCGCCGGCGGACGCTCGTTTTGCCGTGGTGAGCGACATCGACGACACCGTCTTGCAGACCGACGCCACCAACTTGCTGCGCATGGCGCGCAACGTGTTCCTCTCCAACGCGCGCACGCGCCTGCCTTTTCCCGGCGTGGCAGCCCTGTACCGGGCTCTGCACGCCGGCCCGCAGGGGGACGGCGCCAACCCCATGTTCTACGTGTCCAGCAGCCCGTGGAACCTGTATGACCTGCTGGGTGAGTTCTTCCACCTGCAAGACATCCCCAACGGACCGGTGTTGTTCCTGCGGGACTGGGGCCTGACCGAAAATGAATTTCTGCCCACCAGCCACCACGATTACAAGATTGGGGTGATCCGGCGTCTGATGGACTTCTACCCCGAGCTGCCTTTCATCTTGCTGGGCGACAGTGGCCAGGAAGATCCCGAGATCTACCACGAGATCGTGACCCAATACCCCGACCGGGTGGCGGCTATCTACATCCGCAACGTGTCGCGCAACCTCAAGCGGCCCGAAGCGATCCGTGCCCTGGCCGAAAAGGTGGTTCAGGCGCGCAGTGTCTTGATCCTGGCAGACAATACCGAAGTGATGGCCCGCCATGCCGCCGAACAAGGCTGGATTGCCCCGGCCATGATCCCTGGCGTGCAGGTTGAAAAAGAAAAGGACCAGGCTCCGCCCAACCTGGTGGAACAATTGACCGGGCAAACCCAAGCAGAGGAGGCGCCGGCGGTCGTGGTGCGCGCCGAGGAAGAGTCCGGCGGGTCGGCCGGCCAGGAAGGCCCCCTGGTGACGGTCAGCGGGCCGGACGAGGAGGCAGTGCACCAGAAGGTCATGGACGGTGCAGTGGAAGCGGCCATTCAGGATGCCGGTCGCCAGGAAACCAGCCGGCCCCCGGCTGTGATCGTGCAGGGGACCAGGAAGTAGGGTTTTAACCGGCGCGGCGTGCCATGCGATAGTGATCCTGTAAACTGCGATAGCTGAGCGCCTTGTGGTGCAGGGCGCGCAGGGCCTCCACCGCGGCTGCGGCGGCGGACAGGGTGGTCAGCAAAGGAACGTTCATCTGGGTGGCGGCGGTGCGGATCTCGGCGCCGTCGCTGTGCGCCATGGGGCCCAGGGGGGTGTTCAATACCAGCTGCACCTGCCCGGACTGGATCAGGTCAACCACGTGGGGTGAGCCCTGGGCCACCTTATTCACCGGTGTGACGGGCAGCCCGGTGCGCCGGAAGTATTCTGCCGTGCCCTGGGTGGCATACAGGCGAAAACCCATGCGCTGCAGGTCGCGGGCGATTTTCAGGGCAGCGCCCTTGTCGTAATCGTTGACGCTGATCAGGGCGGCGCCTTCCAGGGGCAGCTGTGTCCCGGCGGCCAGCTGTGACTTGGCAAAAGCGTGCCCGAAATGGGCGGCGTGCCCCATCACTTCGCCGGTGCTGCGCATCTCCGGCCCCAGCACGGTGACGCTGCTGGGCAGCTTGCGGAAGGGCAGCACGGCTTCTTTGACAAAAAAGCCGTCCACGTGCGGCTCTTCGGTCACGCCCAGCCCGGCCAGGGAGCGGCCGGCCATCACCTGGGCGGCCAGGC
The DNA here is from genome assembly GCA_012798515.1 of Chloroflexota bacterium. Classification (GTDB taxonomy): domain Bacteria; phylum Chloroflexota; class Anaerolineae; order Anaerolineales; family Anaerolineaceae; genus JAAZNB01. Next base: position 3,965 of record JAAZNB010000178.1, on the reverse strand, counting down.
GCGCCAGGGGCAGGCCGGTGGCTTTGCTGGCGAAGGGCACGGTGCGCGAAGCGCGCGGGTTGACTTCCAACACGTAAACCACGTCTTCTTTGATGGCAAACTGGATATTGAGCAGGCCTTTCACCTGCAGGGCCATTCCCAGGCGGGTGGTGTACTCGCGCAGGATGTTGAGGTGGTACTGGCTGACCTTGTAGGGCGGTAAGATACAGGCGGAATCGCCTGAGTGGACCCCGGCCTCTTCGATGTGCTGCATGATGGCCCCGATGACCACCTGCTGGCCGTCGGCCAGGGCGTCCACATCCAGCTCGTAGGCGTCTTCCATGAAGCGGTCGATCAACACTGGCTGGCCGGGAGCGGCCGCCAGGGCTTCGCCCAGGAAACGGGCCAGCCGGGATTCATCCCCCACGATGGCCATGGCGCGCCCGCCCAGGACGAAGGAAGGCCGCACCAGCACCGGGTAGCCGATGCTTTCGGCGACCTGGTAAGCCTCTTCCAGGCTGGTGACCGTGCCGTACTGCGGGTGAGCGATGTCCAGCTCATCGAGCAAAGCGGCGAAGGCCTTGCGATCCTCGGCCAGGGCGATCGAGGCCGGCGAAGTGCCCAGGATGGGCACACCGGCCGCTTCCAGGCCGGCTGCCAGGTTGAGCGGGGTCTGCCCGCCCAGTTGTACGATCACGCCCTGCGGGCGTTCGCGCTCGATCACGTTGAGCACGTGTTCCAGGGTCATGGGCTCGAAATACAGGCGCTGCGAGGTGTCGTAGTCGGTGGAAACCGTCTCGGGGTTGCAGTTGAGCATGATGATCTCGTAGCCCTGGGGCGCCAGGGCGAAAGCCGCCTGGCAGCAGCAATAATCGAACTCGATGCCCTGCCCGATGCGGTTGGGCCCGCCGCCCAGGATGAGGATCTTGGGGCGCTCCACCGGCCGGGCTTCGTCTTCACTCTCGTAGGTGCTGTACAGGTAGGGGGTCTGCGCCTCGAATTCGGCCGCACAGGTGTCCACACGCTGGAAGGCCGGGGAGACGCCGGCCGCCTGGCGCAGGCGGCGCACGTCCAGGGCGCTCAGCGCCGCACCCGGGCGGCTGAACAGGCGCGCCAGGTGCGTGTCGGCGAAACCGGCGCGCTTGGCGCGGCGCAGCAGGCCCGGGTCGAGCTGTGCCGGGTCGCAGGCCGCCAGCTGGCTTTCCAGCCCGGCCACGGCGTGCAGCTCGGCCAGGAACCAGGGATCGATGCCGGTGACGGCGGCTACTTCGGGAATGCTAAAGCCGGCGCGCAGGGCGCGGTACACGGCAAACCAACGGCGCGCCCCGGGGATGGAGAGATCTTCCGGGCGGACCGGGGCCGGCGGGTCACCGGGGTCTCCCGGGCCGGAGCCGTCCGGGGCGTCTGCGCCGATCTCCAACGACTGGATGGCTTTGAGCAACGCCTGTGGAAAGGTGCTGCCCAGCGCCATGGCCTCGCCGACCGATTTCATCTGCGGGCCGAGGGTGGGGTCCACACCGGGAAATTTCTCGAAGGACCAGCGCGGGATCTTGACCACCACGTAATCCAAGGCCGGCTCGAAGGCCGCACAGGTCTGGCCGGTGATGTCGTTGGGAATCTCGTCCAGGGTGTAGCCGGCCGCCACCAGGGCGGCGATCTTGGCGATGGGGAAGCCGGTGGCCTTGGAGGCCAGGGCCGAGGAGCGCGAGACGCGCGGGTTCATTTCGATCACCAGCTGGCGCCCGCTGCGCGGGTCGACGGCGAATTGCACGTTGGAACCGCCCGTCTCGACCCCCACGGCTTCCATCACGGCGCGGGCCAGGTCGCGCAGCGACTGGTACTCGCGGTCGGTGAGCGTCTGGGCCGGGGCGACGGTGACGCTGTCGCCGGTGTGCACCCCCATGGGGTCCAGGTTTTCGATGCTGCACACCACCACGAAGTTGCCGGCCCGGTCGCGCATCACTTCCAGCTCGTATTCCTTCCAACCCAAGACGGATTCCTCCAGCCAGGCCTGCCCGATGGGCGACTCGGACAGCGCCTTGCGCACCGCCTCGGGCAGTTCCGCCGGCGTGGAGACCCACGAGGCGCCGCTGCCGCCCAGGGCGAAGGAGGCCCGCACCAGCAAGGGATAGCCGCTGTGGCGGGCGATGGCCTCGGCTTCGTCCAGAGAGTGGGCCGGGCCGCCGCGCGGCACGGGGATGCCGGCGGCCAGCATGGTCTGGCGAAACAGGTCACGGTCCTCGGCAATGCGGATGGAAGGCAGGGTTGCGCCGATGAGCTGTACCCCGTGGCGTTCCAGGGCCCCGTTTTCGCTGAGGGCCAGGGCCAGGTTGAGGCCGGTCTGGCCGCCCACGGTGGGCAGCAGGGCGTCCGGCTGCTCCTGGGCGATGATGGCTTCCACTGCCTCGGGGGTCAGGGGCTCGATATAGGTGGCGTCGGCCAGCTCGGGATCGGTCATCACCGTGGCCGGGTTGGAGTTGATCAGTACGATACGGTAACCCTGGCTGCGTAGGGCTTTGACCGCCTGGGTGCCGGAGTAGTCGAACTCGGCTGCCTGGCCGATGACGATCGGCCCGGAGCCGGGGATCAGGATGGTGTGAAGGTCGTCTCTTTTGGGCATAGGGATGTGGCCTGGGATCAGGAATGGTGGGTGGGCTGGGCTTCGATCAGCTCGAAGAAGCGGGCAAACAGGCCGTGGGCATCGTGCGGGCCGGGAGAAGCTTCGGGGTGAAACTGCACGCTGAACACCGGGCGATGGCGCAGGCGCAGCCCCTCCAGGGTGCCGTCGTTCAGGCTGACGTGGGTCAGCTCCACCAGGTTGGGGTCCAGGCTGTGCGGGTCGACGGCGTAGTTGTGGTTCTGGGCGGTGACCAGCACCCGGCGGGTATGCAGGTCCTGCACCGGGTGGTTGCCGCTGTGATGGCCGAACTTGAGGCGCTGCGTTTCGCCGCCCAGGGCACGCCCGATGAGCTGCTGGCCCAGGCAGATACCGAACGTGGGCACACCGCTGTCGATCAGCTGGCGCACCACGGCCACGATGGAAGGCAGCCCGGCCGGGTCGCCGGGGCCGTTGGAGAGGAACACCCCGTCCGGGGCCAGGGCCTGCACTTCCTCGAAAGTGGTGTAAGCGGGGACGATGGTCACGCGCCCGGCCCGGGCGGCCAGGTGGCGCAGGATGTTGCGCTTGGCGCCAAAATCGAAGGCCACCACGTGAAAGGGGCCTTTCTCCACCGGCTTCACCCAGGCGCTGCCCGGGTCGCCGTCCCACCGGCTGGGCGCCGGGCAGGTCACTTCGCGTACCATGTCGCGCCCGTCCAGGCCGGACCACTGGCGCGCCGCTTCCAGCAGGGCAGGGGCCGGCGTGCCGCAGGTCGATAGAGCCGCCTTGAGCGTGCCTTGCCGGCGCAGCTTGTGGGTCAGGCTGCGCGTATCGATTCCACTGATGCCGGGGACGCCATACCGGGCCAGCCAGGGGCTGAGCCCGTCTGCGGCGCGCCAGCTGGAGACGGTGTGGTTGAGGGCGCGCACCACGGCTGCCGCGGCCTGCGGCCGGCCGGCTTCGTTGTCGGCGGGGTTGGCGCCCACGTTGCCGATGTGGGAGGTGGTAAATAGCACGCCCTGGCCGCGGTAGGAGGGATCGCTGAGGATCTCCTGATAGCCGGACATGCTGGTATTAAAAACCAGCTCGAAGACCGCATCGGCGGAAGCGCCGAACGCTTCACCAGAATAAACCGAGCCATCTTCGAGCGCTAAGGTTGCGGGGGTTGGATCCATGGGTGTCTCTTGCCTCTACCGATTACAGGTTGCTGTTAGCCGGCAAGTATACACCTTGAAGGATGTCTAGACAAGTGTCCAAAAGGAGGAATCCAGGGTAAACGCATCTAAATTGCCAGATGCATTTGCGGACTTTTGCCACTCCCCCCGGCCCCCTCTCCGCGGCCAAAAGCGCCGCGCAGAGGGGGAGAAAAGATTTTTCTGCGAGATGG
>JAAZNB010000764.1 GCA_012798515.1 Chloroflexota bacterium | reverse complement strand
TGCGGACATCCTTATCAGCAGGCCCGCCTGCCCTCCCCCATTTTTGAAGAACTAAAATGGGGGAGGGAATTGGCGCACGTCGCGCACCAGCCCGGCCGCGGCGGCGAAGACATCCTGCTCCCAACGGGCATCCATCCAGTTCATGAAGACCAGCAGGTCGGTGGTGCTCAGGCGTTTGCGCAGCATGTAGGCGTGGCGGTAGGCCCAATGCACCTGCTCCTCGGGGACGTCCAGCTCGGCAAAGGTCATGGGATGGCCCGCCGCGTGGAGCATCCCGGCGTAAGTACGCGCCGGCAGGAGCAAGCGCTGCATGGCCTGCCTGACCTCGTCCCAGTTCTCCAGCAGGCGCTCGAAGCCCGGGCGCACCTTTTGCCAGGCAACCAGCTTCTTGTGGTAATCGCGCCAACACTCGGCTCCCATGGCCCCGCTGGGGTCGATCTCGGCGAAGACGCCCCGGATACGGGCTTCCATGACCTCGAAGTCCGGATAACAGCGGTCCACAACCACCGTGGCCGGGTCGAAGCGGGCCAGGAAGGTCTCCAGCCCGATGAGGACGTAGATCCCGCCCACGGCCACCTGCGAGCCGTGGTTGCGGATGGAGCGCTGGAAGTGCCCGGCGCTCATGTCCAGCAGGTGGGCCATGCCGTGCTCGTAGCCCGACATGGGGGTCGAATCACCGGCGAAGGTCATCGCCAGCCCGCCCAGGGTGAGAATCTTGGCCAGGATCTCCATCCCGGCCAGGCTCTGCTCGCCCATCGCGGCGGCGTGCTGCACCAGCAGGGCGCGAGCATCGTTCAGGATGGCCCGCGAGGCGGGAGAGTCGGCCACCACACCCAGGGCAACCCCCAGGTACCACTCTACCGAGGCGATGTACATGGCGCACATATCCCCCAGGCCGCCCAGGGTAAGAGGGTGCGGGCAGTCGCGCAGGGTTTGCAGGTCGTAGAGGATGGCGTCCGGCAGGCGGGTGGGCCAGGTGCGCTTGACCCCGTCCCGGGAGATGATGGCCAGGGAAGAAGAAAAGGCCGGCACCGAATTGGCGGTGGGGATCGACACCAGGGGCACCGGGGACCGCCCCGGGTTCGCCTGGTCGACCATGAAACAGGCGTACTTGCAGATATCGGCGATCACCCCCGAGCCCAGCCCGATCACGATCATCCCCGGGCGGACCTGCTGGCGCACCACCTCGACCCGTTCGAAATCGGGGTGCACGATCCCGTAGGCATCGCCCTCCAGCTTGATCACGGTCACCTGGTAGCCGTTCTGGGTGAGCAGCTGGAGGACCAGCGGCTTCAATGAGGCGCCGGCGCGGTACATGGGAGTCTTATCCATGACCACGGCCACGTCGCTCAGGCCGGGGGCTATGCGGCGGAGCAAGGCGGGCAGCTCGAAGATGCCGTCTTCCTGCAGGACGATCTCCCGGAGGGCCGAGCCGGCGAAGGGGTCATGCGGGACGACCCCGCGCACTTTGGCCTGAAAAGCAGGATAATCACCCGGATCGAATTGAAAGAATGCTGCATCCATGTGCGCCTCCCTGGTTCTAGAAACCTAACATTCCGCCCGTAGCGTCGATGGTGGTACCGGTGACGCTGCTGGCCAGGCCGGAGGACATAAACACGACCACGTTGGCCACCTCCTGGGGGGTGACGAAGCGGCCGATGGGAATGCGTTTGCGGTACGATTCGCCGCGGTCGTCCAGCGTGGCGGCGGTCATCTGGGTGTGCATCACCCCGGGGGCCACAGCCACCACGCGCACCCCGTCCCCGGCGACTTCCAGGGCCAGGGAGCGGGTGAAACTGACCAGCCCGGCCTTGGACGCGGCGTAATGGCTGTGCCCGTTAGACGAGCCCTGGTAGGCCACGGGGGAGACGATGTTGACCACCACCCCGGGCCGCTTTTCTGCCAGCAGGTCCCGTACGAAGCGCTTGCTGAACAGGAAGGCGCCGGTGAGGTTAACGAGCAGCGTGCGCTGCCATTCATCGTCGGGCATATCCACCACCCTGGTAGAAGGCCAGATTCCGGCGTTATTGACCAGCACGTCGACGCCGCCGAACTTTTCCCGGGCCGCCACCAGGGCCTGCTCGATATCCTCACTACGGGTCACGTCCCCCTGGACAAACAGGCCGCCCGTCTCGCTCCCGGGGGCGGATTGAGCCCCGGCCCGGTCGAAGACGACCAGGTTGGAGCCTTCTCGAACGAACGCGGCGCCGATGGCGGCCCCCAGGCCGGAGGCTCCGCCGGTCACCAGGACCGTCTTGTGTGCTAAACCTAACTCCATGCTACTCCCTCCCTCGATAAGAAGGAAGCCCGCTTATGGGAATAAGCGAGCTGTAAGAACTGGCGCCTCCCGGGCGGGAAACACCGCCGGTCACGGCGCCTCGATCAGGCGTTGATGTCGAACATCACCATGTTGGCCTTGGGATCGTTGAAGGCGGTCTCGAAGGCTTCCACGGCCTGATCCAGCTTGAAGTGATGGGTGATCAGCCGCCTGGGCTGGATGCGCTGGGCGGCGATGTAGGAGATGGTGGTCACCCATTCGTTCTCGGGCATGGCGCTCCATACATAGTTCCAACTGCCCACCACGCGGGCCTCGCGGCGCAGAATCTGTTCCCAGGTCCGGGCCGGCATGCTGATGTCCTGGTAAGAAATGCCAGGGACGGTGATGACGCCGCGCTTGTTGACCATGAGGATGGCCGTAGCGATGGCGGACGGGGCGGCCGTGGCGATGACCACCACGTCGGCGCGATATTGGGAGAGGTCAGACGCTGCCTTCAGGTCCAGGGTCTTGGCGCCCAGATTGCGGGCGATCTCCAGCTTTTCGGGCACCACATCGGCCACGGTGACGTCCAGCGAGCCGAACACATCCAACAGGTAATTGGCCGTGGTCAGGCCGATGGCGCCGGCGCCGAGGATGATGGCGGACTGCCCGCCGCGATATTCGGCCATGCGCAAGGCGTGCAGGCCCACCGAGTAGGGGTCGATGGCCGCCACTTCGTCCAGCCCCAGGGTCTCCGGGACAGGGATCAGGCTGCGCACCGGCGCGGTGACCAGCTCGGCAAAACCACCGTCGTAGCTGGAGCCGAGGTACGTGTAGTGGCTGCACAGGTTGAAGTGCCCGCTCTGGCACACATCGCACACCCCGCAGTTCATCAGCGGGATAATCGAAACCGGTTTCCCCACCAGGCCCTGGTCCGCATCGTTGGCCACTTCGCGGACGATTCCAGAAAGTTCGTGTCCAAGGGTTAAGGGCATCTT
>JAAZNB010000763.1 GCA_012798515.1 Chloroflexota bacterium | reverse complement strand
CCCCGGGCCAGTCACCGGAAGGAAGGGAATGGATGAAGAAAGTAACCGCATTTGTAGGCAGCGCCCATAAGAAGAATACCCACGCGGCTGTGGCGCAATACCTGGACAATCTGCAAGCGCTGGGTGAGATCGAGGTTGAGATCGTCACGCTGAGCAATTACAAGCTGGGGACCTGCCGGGGATGCCGGTTGTGTTTCGAGAAAGGCGAACAGTTTTGCCCGTTGAAAGACGACCGGGACGTGTTGATGGACAAGATCATGGCCTCCGACGGGGTCATCCTGGCCACCCCGAACTACAGCTTCCAGGTATCGGGGCTGATGAAAAACTTCCTCGACCACTTCGGCTTCGTTTTCCACCGGCCGTGTTATTTCGGCAAGGCTTTTACCAGCATCGTCACCCAGGGCATCGGCGGCGGGGACCAGATTGTCAAGTACCTGGATTTCGTGGGCAGCAACCTGGGCTTTAACACGCTCAAAGGGATCAAGATCACAGCGTTGGACCCCCGGACGGAGCGTGATCAGGCCCGTATCGACCGGGCGCTGGCCGCGCACAGCCGCCAGTTCTACGCCCGGCTGGCCAGGCCGGCTTACCCTGCACCGTCTGTGTTCAAGCTCATGCTGTTCAGGGTGGGTCGCACCACGATGTACCGGCTGCTGGATGACAGCAGCTGCGACTACCGTTACTACGCCGGCCAGGGCTGGTTCCAATCCGACTATTACTATCCCACCCGCCTGGGCGTGTTGAAACGCGCTGCCGGAAGCCTGTTCGACGCCATGGCGCCGGCCGTGCTCAGAGTGCTCTCGTAGGGAGCCGCCCGGCGGGAACCCGACCGGGAGAGAAAGAAGAAGACCTGGGGTGGTCCAGGTTAGAAAGAGGTTGAAATGACACAAGCTACGACGGTTCCTCCATTGGTAAATCGGGCCATGAAAGCCGTGCTGCGTTCCCCATTGCACGGCTTGGTCAGCAAGACGGTCCTGTTGATTACCTTCACCGGGTGCAAGAGCGGGAAGCCCTACTCGACCCCGGTCAGTTATTCCTGGCAAGGGGATGCGGTGTACATATTTACCCACGCCACCTGGTGGAAAAACCTGTGCGGCGGCGCGCCGGTCACGCTGCGCATCCGGGGCCGGGAGATACAGGGGCTGGCCGAGCCGGTGGACGGGGACCAGCCGGTCATCGCTGCCCGGCTGGCCGCACACCTGCGCATGGTGCCAGGCGACGCCGGCTTTTACCAGGTGACTTTCGACCGGCAAGGGAATCTCAGGGCAGAAGAAGTCGAGAAAGCCGTGCAAACGGTGGTGATGGTCTGTGTACGGCCTGATTTCGGGCGCCATCCGGCAGGAGCTTATGGCGAAATATAAAACCCATCTTTTCATCCTTCTGGCCGGCCTCATGGCGATGGGGGTCGTAGCCGTCACAAGCCGCTATTTTGGCGAAATGAAGGCGGCGCGCCAGGCGCTCGATGCCCTCGGCAGCCAGGTGATCGAGACAGAATGCGGCCCGATCGAATATGCCCGGGCGGGAGAGGGCTACCCACTGCTGGCCGTGCACGGCGCCCTGGGCGGTTTCGACGCCGGGTTGATGGTAGCCCAACCGGCCATCGCTGCGGGTTACCAGGTGATCTCCATCTCCCGCTTCGGTTACCTGCGTTCCCCCCTGCCGGAAAATGCCGGCGTAGACGGGCAGGCCGAGGCCTTTGCCTGTCTGTTGGACGAGCTGGAAATCCGCCAGGCGGCCGTTCTGGCCGTATCCGGGGGAGCGACTTCCGCCATCCGTTTTACGGCCCGTTACCCGCAGCGCGTCTCGGCGCTTATCCTGCTCTCGCCGGCCGCCCCGGGGGACGTCCAGGTGGCCCCGCCGCCAGAGGCGGCGCTCACCCTGATGCGCAGCGATTTCGTCTATTGGGCCATGCTGACGTATTTGAAGCCGGTCATGCAAAGGATGATCGGCGTGCCGCAGGGTTTCGTCCTCACCCCACAAACGGATGCCGAGGTAAAGGAGATCCTGGCGGCTACGCTGCCTTCCAGCCAGCGCATGGATGGCTTCTACCTGGATAATTTCGGCGTGACGCCCGATTTCTACGCCGAGATCTCTGAGAGCAGCCCGTATTCGGTGTATACGATCAAGACCCCCGTGCTGGTCATCCACGCCCTGGACGATCCGCTGGCCGCCCCTGAAAACGTGCGCGGCCTGGCGGAAAAGTTCCCCCGGGCGCGCCTGTACGAGGTGCCCGATGGCGGCCACCTGCTGCTGGGGCATTCTGAAGAAATGTGGTCCCAGATGATGCACTTCCTGCGCAGCCACGCCGCCGTGGCGAGCGGCAGCCGCCAGCTCGGGGAAAGCGAGGATCGGGATGGCCGTTGAAACTCAGCCGGGTGCGCAGGTAACCCATGCCGCCATGGGCACCCTCATGACCCACAAGGCATTTGGCCCGCAGGCCAGGGCCGGAATGCCCAGCAGGACGAACAGGTACCACTGCCAGCCGGCGCGCACCTGGCGGATGCGGTTGCGCAGGCGGCGTAAGCCGGGCTGGCCTTCGGTGATCCCGGCCATGAGGACGGCGGCCAATGTGGGCCCCACGAAAGGATTGAGAACGAAGGTGAAGGTGAAATCCCCTGAGAGGATGCCCCCAACGAAGAGGATGGGTTGTACTGGTAACGTGATTCGTGTGTGCAGTGAGGATTACGAAACGATCAGCCGCTGGAGCGCTTTCTGAGATGATTACCCCCGCCTCTTTCAGGAAAACAAAAAAGCGGGCCTCGAAGGAAAGCATCCTTGAGCCCCGCCGGGTGGCCTCTTCTACCCGCCATTGCCTGCCGGCTCAGCAGGCCACGATCTCTTTGATCATGAATTCCTTCCCACTCAGCACTTCCCATTGGTCTGCGCCGCAGTGAGGGCATCCATGGGGATGCTTCAGGAGGTTGAATACCTTCTGGCATTGCCGGCACAACGCATTCCCGGGGATGATCTCGATCTTCAATTGCGTGTCTTGCAGCAAGGTGCCATCTACGGCGGCCGGGTAGCAGGCCCGGATGTACTGCGGCACCACCGGGGAAAGCTCTCCGATCTGGAGCACCAGGGTGTCGATTTGGGACACGCCGTTCTTCTGGGCAAAGTTTTCTACAGAACGGACGACGTTGAACAGGATGCCTAATTCGTGCAAGGGGTTTACCTGCCTGGGTACGTAAAGATCTACCGCCAGGCGCTGCCGTGCGAGGGGCAGCGCCTGGCTTGTAGCCAAAGGGCCTTAATCCTTGAAGATCGATTTGATCGAGCGGGAAACCTTTTTACCCGCAATTTTGGCCTGGCGTTTGATCATGTGTTTGACGACAATGGGTTTCATATCCGGCAAGGCCGCACCAACCCCATCGTATTCCCGGACCAGGGAGATGGCGTCGAACTTACATTTCGTGGTGCAGACGCCGCAGCCCACGCACAGGGCGGTGTCCACCACGGTGGCGCCGCAGCTCAGGCAGCGCGCCGTCTCCTGCCTGACCTGTTCTTCGGTGAAGGTAGCGCGCAGGTCGCGGAAAGAGGTCTTCGACTTCGTCCCGTCGATGCGCCCCGTCGTTTGCCTGGGCAGCCGGTCGTACCCTTCCAGGTTGAGCTCGGTCTTGTCCAGGGATTGGTATTCCCGCTGGCTGCGGCCGATGGTCAGGCTCTGCCCGGGGTGGACAAAACGGTGGATGGAGATGGCCGCCTGCTTGCCGGCGGCAATGGCGTCGATGGCAAACCTCGGGCCGCTGTATGCGTCGCCGCCCACGAAAACGTCCGGCTGGCCGGTCTGGTAGGTGAGGGCATCGGCTTTCAAGGTCTGGTTGGGATTCAGCTCCGCCGTGGAGCCCGCCAGCAGCGCTCCCCAGGCGATGGCCTGGCCGATCGAGACCAGCACGAAGTCGGCTTCGACAAACGTGGTTACGTCTTCGTCGTAGACCGGCTTGAATCTCCCCGTCGCATCGAAGACCGACACGCATTGCTTGAATTCCACGCCGGCCACGCGGCCATCCCGGACCACGATGCGCTTCGGGCCCCAGGAATTGTGGATGCGGATCTCTTCGGCGATGGCCTCTTCGATTTCTTCTTCCAGGGCGGGCATTTCCCGGCGGCTTTCGAGGCAGAACATGGCCACACTCGCCGCGCCAACCCGGGCTGCGCTGCGGGCTACGTCGATGGCGACGTTGCCGCCCCCGATGACGATGACCTTCCCATTGAGCGCGGGCTGCTCTCCCAGGTTGATACTGCGCAGGAAATCCACCCCGGCGATGACGCCCGGGGCATCCTCACCTTCGACGTTGAGCTTCCGGCTGGCCTGGGCGCCGATGGCCAGGTAGAAGGCCGCGTAGCCCTGGCTGCGTAAATCGTCGAGGCTGACGTCCCGGCCCACTTCGACGCCCAGCTTGAACTCGACGCCCAAATCTTTCAGAACGTCGATTTCGGCATTGACGACGTCTTTCTCCAGCCGGAAGGACGGAATGCCCAGGGTCAACATTCCACCGGGCGCGGTTTGTTTTTCGAACACGGTGACCTTATAGCCGTCCACCGCCAGGTAGTAAGCGCAGGAAAGCCCGGCAGGTCCGGCGCCGACCACGGCAATTCTCTGGTCGTAGGCGTGCTTGATCTTCGGCACGTAGCGCTGTACGGCGTTCAGGTCCTGTTCGGCGATGAACTTTTTGATTTCGTCGATGGCGATGGGGTCGTCGACATCGCCCCGGGTGCATTCCGATTCACAGTTCCTGGGGCAGATGCGCCCGCACACGGCCGGAAACGGGTTTTCGTGCTTGATCAGTTCCAGGGCGTCGGTGTACCTGCCCTGCGAGGCCAGCTTGATGTAGCCCTGGATGCCGATGTGGGCGGGGCAGCTGGTCTTACAGGGACTGGTGCCGCTGGCGACCACGTCTTTGCGGTTGTAGCGGTAATCCGGGTTCCATTTTTCGGGCCCCCAGTCGTTGTCGCGGGGCGTTTCTCGCTCCGGCAGGACGATGGGCGCCAGGCCGCAGATCTTTTGGCCCAGCTGTAGCGCGTTCACCGGGCAGGCTTCGACACATTCCCCGCAGGCCACGCATTTGTCTTTGTCGACGTGGGAGACGTAATTGGAGCGCACCATGTCGGTGTTGATGAACATTTCGGCCGTGCGCAGCGACAGGCAGGAGCACCCGCAGCAGTTACAGATGGCGTGGGTCTTGCCCGGCCCGTCGGTGTTGGG
>JAAZNB010000762.1 GCA_012798515.1 Chloroflexota bacterium | reverse complement strand
GTTATCGGAGACCACCGTGTCGAAGCTCTCCGTGTCGGAATATCCGTCCACCAGGACGACCGGGTAGCGGTGCTTCCCGGCCACCGAGAGGATCGTCTGGTCCACAAACATGCCCACCAGCAAGACGCCGTCCACGATGTCACTGTACAGCAACGGCGGAACTTCCACCGGGCGATTGTTTTCGTCCACCGGCAGGGTGGCAAAGAGCAGATTGATGCTGTTACGCCGGCAGCTCTCCTCGATGCCGATCATTACTTTGGAGTAAAAAGGGTTGGCCGTGGGCAAGATGTCCGGATCGGTCTTCACGATCATACCGATGGTCGTCAGGTGATTGTTCTTCACCACTGCCGGGCCGTGCTTAACCGGGTAATCAAACTCTTGAGCGACTTCCAGCACCCTGGAACGCGTCTCTTGAGACACCCCCGGTTTGTCGTTCAAGACGAGCGAAACGGTCGAAATTGACACACCACTATGCCGGGCAATATCGCTAATCTTGACCTTTTCTCTCATGAGGCTCTCTTGTTTCCGTTATTTGCAACCGCTCCAAAATTGGGGAAGAGTTCTGCTATCGCCCGGGTCGAGTCGTTGCAGTTATTTTATTGAAATTTTAAGTGTATTTTAATTGTAATTTTAGCACCCTCTGAAGGGATGTCAAGCCAGCGGCAAAAGCTGGGACGGTTTCAAAAAGCCTTATACCCGCCGGATCAGCCTGCATCCATCCGGTTAGAACCCGATTTTCGCCCCAATCGATAAAAATGCGCAAAATTCCCAGCCCAAACGTCAAAAATTTATCTAAAATTTGGGCAAAAAAACCTCATTCACCTATCGGCAGATGGCAAAATGCGGCTTTCTTCCTCGTCTTTCGCCTGTCGTATGCCAAAGATCATAAAACCAGGGCGCGTTTATTCACAATCTCTTAAACTTGTCATAATCTTTTTTTAAAATCTAGTTGACTTAACTATTAAATATTTATATAATGGCTTTAGTTACTGAGAGCGCTTCCAATTATCTGTTGACAAAGCTTCTTATTGAGACGCTTCCATCCTGACTGATTGGAGTGGGGATATGCCCGGTTTAACATTGGAAGACGTTGCAAGGCAGGCTGGCGTATCACGATCGACTGTCTCGCGCGTAATCAATGATCACCCCAATGTTCGCGAGGACGTCCGTAAACGCGTTCAAGATGTAATCCAAACCACCGGTTACCATCCCAACGCGGCCGCCCGCACGCTGGCTTCACAGCGCTCGTGGATGATCGGGCTCGTTCTACCCCGCAGCGTCAGCTCTTTCTTCACCGACCCCTATTTCCCGCGCCTGACCCAGGGCATTGCCCAGGCGTGTAACCAATACAACTACACCTTGGGCCTGTTCCTGGTCAGCACCAAAGAGGATGAGGAAGAGATCTTTTTGCGGGTGTCCCGCAAGAGCCTGTTGGATGGGATCCTGGTCCAATCCGGGCACACCGGTGACGAATTGATCGACCGCCTGGTCAATTCCAACATCCCGCTGGTCATCGCCGGCCGTCCCTCCCAACCCAAGAACACCAGCTACATCGACGTGGACAACGTCAATGCCGCCTTCAGCGCCGTCAGCCACCTCGTCCGCCTGGGATACCGGCGGATCGGCACCATCACCGGCCCGGCCAACAACACGGCCGGCATCGATCGCAAAGAAGGCTATCTGCGAGCCCTGACCGAGCGGGGCAGGAGTGTAGACCCGTCCCTGATCGTAGAAGGCGATTTCACCGAAGAGGGTGGGTATTATGCCTTCCAAACCATGAAAGCGGCCTGCCCGGACGCCATCTTCGCCGCTTCGGACGCCATGGCCATCGGCGCCATGCGCGCCATCCACGAAGCCGGGCTGCGCATTCCGGATGACGTCGCCATCGTCGGTTTCGACGACCTGCCTACCGTCAAACTGGCCGAACCACCCCTGACTACGGTCCGCCAGCCGGTGTATCAATTTGGTTTTCAAGCAGTAGAAATTCTCATCGACCTGATCGAAAACGGCATCGAGCCGCCGCGGCGGGTTATGATGGCAACAGAGTTAGTCATCCGCGATTCATGTGGTGCATCACGGAGAAAATAAAAACGAGCATTCTTACCAGTTTGGGACTACAAACGTTCGAGAAGATCGAAGTCGGTTACAAGGCGCTCCCCTGAGGGATAGAACTTTCCGATTTTTGAGATTTCACGGCCAGGAGGCCAGGCAGGCGTAGTTCCAATTATTTTCTTCGCAACTGGGAGCGCTCCTATTCTATCGTCCGACACGTAAGGCTGGAAGGAGGTGAAGTACATAGAGGAATATATCAAAATCGATTTTGCTGATTACGTCTGCACTCGAATAACTCAATAGGAGAAAGAAAATGCGTAAGCTAGTCTTAACCGCCCTAAGTAGTTTGATTATGGTCAGTATGGTTCTGGCGGGCTGCAGCACTCCCACGCCGGAGACCATCGTTCAGACCGTGGAAGTGGAAAAACCAGTCGTTCAGACCCAAATCGTAGAAGCCACTGCTGCGCCTTCGACAGAAGCCTACGAACGGAGTGAAACGCTCTACACCAGCGGTACGCAGTGGGGCCCGCCCTCCAGCTGGAACCCATTCAACACCGGCAATTACGCCACGGGCACC
>JAAZNB010000015.1 GCA_012798515.1 Chloroflexota bacterium | reverse complement strand
GTCTACGGGCGATAGTCATCCAGGTTGAGACGTGTAAACAGGCGTGAACGCACCGCCGCCGGAATCGCCCCCTCTTCTTTTGCCGCCGTCTGATACAACTCGATCGTTTTACGGGTCGTGTTGACTACGATCTGGCAGTTCTGACATTCGCACAAATGTGCTTCGAGCTCTGCGCACAATTCCTCAGGCAGGGTACCATCGAAGTAATCCATTAATGAGCCTAATATCTGATGGCAGTCATGCTGATCATTCATCGGATTTTTTCTCCCCAGAACGTTCACCAAAATACCGGGTAATCAATTCACGCAGCTGTAAGCGAGCCCGCAGCAAACGCGTCTTCACCGCTACCTCCGTCAATCCCAGCGCCTCGGCCGTGTCCCGCACCGACAAACCCTGCATGTCGCGCAGCACAAACACGATGCGCAAATTGGGCGATAATTCCTTGATCGCTCTCTTGAGATACTGGCGAGTTTCCTTGGAAAGCAGCTCATTTTCCGGTAAACAACACCAGTCCAAGATTTTAAAGTTCACTTCTTCGCCGGGAGTGTCTTCGTCCGGCTCGTCGTCCAGGCTGACGTTGGGCTTGCGCTTACGGATCAGCATCAAGGCTTCATTGGTGGCTATACGATATAGCCAGGTCGATAAGCTGGAACGCTCTTCGAAGCCGCTTATAGAATTTATGGCCTTGATGAACGTCTCTTGCAAGACGTCTTCAGCATCCTGTGCATCGTCCAGGATACGGAGTGCTAAACGGTAGATCTGTCCAGAATATTCATCGACCAGGCGAGCAAACTCGTTACGATCGCCTGCTTTCAGCGCTGAAACAGATATTGCCCCGCCGGCCTTCTTCGTATCTATAGTGTTTGATGTCATTTCTCTCAATAAGTTACATTCGAATGGATCGGCCCCGTCCCCCTCACGACAGCGGCCAGGTCGGCAGCACATCCAGGTTCAGCGGGTCGCGTTGGCCCTTGATGAAACGGAAATATCCGGCTGAAGCGATCATGGCCGCGTTATCCGTACATAGCGAAAGGGGAGGGATGTGTACCGTAAATTCCGACTGGGCCAGGAAGGCCTCGCGCAACGCCCGGTTGGCCGAGACGCCGCCTGCCACCAGGATTTCGCAGGCGTTGAAATGCCGCGCCGCGTGCATCGTTTTGGTAAACAGGACATCGACCACGGCCGCTTGAAAACTGGCCGCCAGGTCTGCCACCGGCAGTTCCTTCTGTTCTTTTTCGAACTGGCGCACCACCCGTAAAACGGCAGTTTTCAAACCGCTGAAGGAAAAATCCCAACTGCCTTCGAGGCGGGCACGAGGAAAATTGAACGCCGCAGAGTTGCCACCGTTGGCGGCCTTTTGAATGGACGGGCCACCCGGGTAAGGCAATCCCAATAAGCGCGCCACTTTATCGAAGGCCTCGCCGGCTGCATCATCGAAGGTCGCTCCCAGGCGCTGGTATTGCAAGTGATCGTTGATCAGGTTGAGCTCGGTGTGCCCGCCTGAGACCAGCAAGGCCACCAGGGGAAATTGCGGCGGATTGGGTGAAGGCTCGGCCAGGTTGGGCATTTGCACCCACGCCGAGTAGATGTGTCCTTCCAGGTGGTTCACTCCAACCAGAGGAATATTCCGGGCCAGGGCCAGCGCTTTGGCCGTATTCATCCCCACGACCAGGGAACCCGCCAGGCCCGGACCGCGCGTGACCGCGATGGCGTCGATGTCCCCCAGGTCCATGTGCGCCTGCTGTAGGGCCTGGTCTACCACCCCGTAGATCGTCCGGATATGCTGCCGCGAAGCCACTTCGGGAAAGACACCGCCATACTGCGCGTGCAGATCGATCTGCGTCGCCACGACGTTCGAAAGCAAAGCCCGGCCGTTCTCGAGGATCGCCGCGGCCGTCTCGTCGCAGGACGTTTCGATACCCAATATTCGTGTAATCGGAAAATCTCGTTCAGGTTTGTTCGGCAGCATAAGTAAATACCATTCTACTCTTCCCATCCCCGGCCCCAACCAGGCCAGGGATTGGTATCCAAATCCAGAGTTTCTAACCATCCCCCCGAAACGTGTCAGGCAACCCTGGCACCCGCCGGTAAGCTGTTCTCGTCGACGAACTGTGCCGCGGGGATACCCCGCCGGTGCAGTTACCCTTTGATTATAACTGTTCCGCCCAAAAGATAAACCGGCTCAGCGCGCTTGTTTTACCGGCAGGACCAGGTCCATGGGGAAATCGGCCAGTTTCTCGATCGTTCCG